>WAML01000054.1 GCA_015522345.1 Desulfurococcales archaeon | reverse complement strand
TAAATGTCCTGTATGTGGTTCACCAGTAAGAGTAGCACATCCACCAAGATTTTCACCTGAAGACAGATACGTCAAGTACAGGTACTTAATGAAAAAACTTGCAGGAATAATAAAAGAATAGCGTCACCACGGTACATTTTTTAGACCTAAAATATAGGCAACTCTATTAGTGAATATATGGAGTAAAACTATGATTACCAATGCTACGATGAATAGTATGTAGTCTACTAAACCGTGGATTATGAGAACAATGCTAGATGCTAGAAAGAAATCTAGCTGATCTAATAATAATGCTCTCTCACCCCGCTTTAAGCCAAGTCTCCTCTTAATAAATGAGCCTAAAAGATCACCTAGAATAGCGGCAATACAAGACAAGTATAATATTAGAGTAGAGTAAAAATCGTATTGAAGCAACATGTATGTAAATGAAACTATAAAGCCGAAATACAATCCAACAAGCAATCCTTCAAAAGTTTTACCATCACCTAAAATTCTATGGCCGTCAATGAATTTTTTGCCCAAATCTATTGGTGTACCTTTCCTAACAAATACTGGTGTAGCATTAGTTACCATTGCTGGTAAGTATAATGTAATAGCATTTAGTACTAGTAGTACTAAGTTCATGGTCCTAGCCACTTAATACCTTTATCAGTAATCTCGAATTCTAGTTCTAAACCCATATTCTCGGGTTTTTCAATTATAAGTATCCTAGTAGATCCTTTTCTCTCTAACCTCACTATAACACTTGCCCAAAACTTTATGTAAGTTGCACCACTAATTTCCTCTCCCTCCTCACCTGCTTTAACTTGACCTAGAACTAGAACCTTCCTTTTCTTAAATACGCTAACCCAATACAATATGCCCATTTGAGCACTTAAGCTACGTGTAGCAGCTTCAATATCTTCTTGACATCTAAATAAGTTGTTAATAGTATCTATTACTATTAAATCATAGTCTTCAACTATTAACGGAATTATAGAGAGTATAAACAGTGTCTGTAACCAAAAATCGTTTATGTCCACGAAAACCACGTTGTCCAGACCGTCGAGTATAGATATTCTTCCCTTATAGGCCCATCCCTCAGTATTAACATACAATACCCGTTTACCACTTAGACTGGCTATCCTAGAAATATGTAGAGCTAAGTTAGTTTTACCTACTCCTGCTTCACCATAAACGAGTATAGGGCCTTGAGCCCCAATTAACAATTTATCTAGTACATTATTTCCAGTAAAGTACCTCCACTCTATAGATGGCACCAGTTTTTATCTAAACTTATAATAGCTATTAAACTCTACTAGGAAAATAAATGCTTAGCTGTAGGCATGGGCAAACATAGGGAGTAGTACGTGTAAGGTGATAGAGCATAATAAAGCTTAATAGATCTATAGGTGTAATAGTACTTGATCCCAAACTATTTGTTAAAATATTAGAGAAGTTAAGACCACGAAACATTAACATAGTTGTTCCAACTAATGGTATTAATATCGATGAAATAAGAGATAAAGTAGACGTGATAATTATTGATAGAGATGTACGCGATAGACTTAAGTTACCAGAGCATGATCATTCAGTAATAGTTATTGAAAGCCTAGACGAAATCGATAAGCACATAGAAAGAGCATTATGCATGATACAGGGTAAGGAAGAGTATGATGAAGTAATAATAGGTGTTGACGTAGGCCCTGAATACATAGCTTATGCAGTTGTAGCCGACGGCGAGATAATTGAGGTGAATAAAACAGTTATTGAAGACTTCCTAGAAAAGGTCAAGTCAATTGTATTAAACTATCCATATAAGTCAATGATAATTAGAATAGGGTCCTCAAGTAAAGGCCCAGAAATAGCTCTTAAACTACATAACCTACTAAACAAGTTTAACGTAGTAATAGAGCTAGTTGAAGAGGAAAGTACTTCTAAACATACGCTAATAACATTAAACTATGGTAGAATACGTGACAAAGATCTAAGTGCAGCAGTAAACATATCATTTAAACAAGGAGTAAAAATCGGCTCACACATGGATTCCCAGTTAAATAACGTATAGTCTAAATGGGCTTTGGAAGGAGTCTGCTATGATAATGAACGTGGAACTTGAAAAGAATAAGATAATAAGAATAAATGGTCCGGCAGCCATAAAGGTGATAAATGGCTCAATAAAGATCTTAGGAGCAACATATAATGAAGGCGAACGCCTAATAAT
>WAML01000053.1 GCA_015522345.1 Desulfurococcales archaeon | reverse complement strand
GTTATAATACCATCTACATAATAGTGTCTCGGATTACTTGGTTTAAGAGCTACAAAAACCGTGTTTGGAAGTGTTAGAGAGTACAGTTTTTCATTAACATACTTGCTTGTATAGTATAGTACTTCTACGATATATTTCCTATATCTATCTATAATACCTAGGTAATTACTTATTTCTAGTCTATTCATTTTCATATTCTCTAGAATTATTCTATCTAACCATATATTCCTTGGATGAATTCTATCACCATATATGAGTGAAAGAAGTTTTCCAATACTGTATCTAAACTTCAATAGTTTCTCTAAAAGATTCTTTTTGTTATATAAGCCATAGTCTAAATGCATTAAGACTATTGTATGAAGTAAATGACTATCCATAGTATTTAGTAGAAGAGCTAGTTCCCAGTAACTATGTAGGCTTTGTAGGCATTCTTCGCTAATACCAGAACTATTCTTTACTATATCGACTAATGCTTTTGCAGCACAAACTGTATGTGCGTAGCCACATACGCCGCAAATTCTAGAAGCAATATATGGTATTTCATCATATCTCCTATTGAGCATTAAAGCTTCAAAACACCTAGATCCCTCGAAAACCCTGACTAGAGCTCTTTTACAAACCTTCTTTTCTTCATCAACTTCTATTTCTACCCCCAAATGACCTTCGATCCTAGGTACGGATTTAATAGTGTATACCGGCATAAACTAGCTCACCCAACGAGACTATTTATTTTCAATAACTTGTTGTGTAAGAGAGGATCTTGATAAGAAGAGCTTTAACGCTTCAACTAGAAGTTGTTTATCAATATTATTCTCGCGATATAGTTCTACTAGTTTATCATAGCGTGCTTCATCAAATAATCCTCTACAGCCCCAGCACGGCATACCATACCTTATACATAATGCTCTACACCCAGCTCTAGTTACAGGGCCTAGACAAGGCTTTCCTTCTTTTAATAGACAAGGTAGTCCAAGTTCTCTACATTCTCTACACACAGGACTATCTGGTTGTCTAAAGGATTTACCCATCATTATAGATGTTATTAATTGCTTTATTTCATTAGATTGAGGAGGGCATCCATAGAGTCTATAGTCTACTCTAACAACATCATCTAATTTCATTGGTTTACTAAAGTGTTTTACATCAAGTCTAGTCTTGTAAACATATTCTATCCCCTTAGTTAATCCAAGGGAATCAATTAAAGCTAGTAAACCAGCTATATTTGCACAAGCACCTACAGCTACTATGTATCTACTCCTACGTCTAATCTCTTTAACTAACTCTATATCGTGTTCTGTAGCAACCAATCCATCAATAAAGGCTATATCACAGTAAAGTACTTCATCAGTATCAACCAAGTGTCCATGAACTTCTATATTCTCTTTTAAAAATCCTTCTTCAACTAAGACTTCAATAATCTTCAATGCACATCCTTCACACCCAGTTAAATTATAGAGACATACTCTCAGTTTATCCACTACATCATCTCCCTCATAGGAATTTGATCACATCTAAAAACAGGTCCATCAATACAAACATATAATCCATTAGACAACATACATCTACCACATTTACCAAGTCCGCACTTCATATGCCGTTCTAAAGAAACATAGATCTTAGAAGGAGGCACGCCATTATCCATAACCAGCTTATAGTAGGCTGCTTTAAGCATTAGAGGAGGACCGCATAATACATAGGTTCTTTCAGGATCAACTCCTATAATATCGAGTAAATCAGTTACTAAACATACAAAACCACCCCATCTACACCCATTGGTTTTATCAACAGATAAATATACTTCAATACGCTTACTCCATATACTCAAGTCTCTTTTCCTAAGAAAGTCGTGTGGAGTCCTAACCCCATATAATAAGATTGTTTCCCCAAACAATTCTTCATTCAAATAAATGTACCATAGGAGCGAAGAAACTCCAAGTAAACCTGTTCCACCAGCTAAGACAACAATGTCTTTCCCAATTAACTCCTTCAAAGGAAATCCTTTACCAAAAGGACCTCTAACACCAACTATTCTACCAACAGTTAATCTATGTAGAGCATTAGTTACATCACCTACCCTCCTAACAGTAACTTCTACTACATTAGTCTCTTCAGGAGGAGAAGCTATAGCAAATGGTGCTTCTCCAACACCAGGTACATAAACCATAATGAATTGCCCAGGCTCAAAAATAATCTTCTTAGAAAGACGGATAACAAAAGTTTTTACATCACTAGTCTCTGTAATAATATCCTCTATCACTCCCTGCACCGGCTTATATGGGTTATTATTAAGTATTTTAAGACTGATTGCCAAAACTATTCACCACATCAACCATATTTATTCTAGCTGGACATTGTTGAGAACATCTACCGCATCCAACACAGAAATACATAGAGTATCTATTAATGGAGAAAACAAATTTATGATAGTACCTAAACTTGAATCTTTCATCGGGTTTCTTCCTAACAATACGTCCTCCAGCAACTATAGTAAAACTCCTTAGAATACATGAAGTCCATTCTCTAACTCTCTCGCCCTCAGTTAAACCATTGACGTACTCTACAACATCGAAGCAAGTACATGTAGGACAAGAAGCTGTACATCCACCGCATAAGAGGCATTTCCTACTCCATTCAATCCACTTCTTACTATCATAGCTATCGCTAAGTATTTTAAGAGCTTCATTATTAATTCTATTGGTGTCCAGAGTTTTTATCTTAGGCTTCTCTGTAGGCTTAAACAAGTCTTTGCCAATGCTATCGATTATACTACAACCATTAGGTGTTTTACAGCTTACGTAGACATCATTTTCTTCAACAACCCATATATCATAGGTTCTAGGGATCCTAGCATTAACTGATTCACAGAAACAATATTCATCATGTAGTAAACAGTCAAAGACTATAATAACACTATTACTGCGTCGAATGTAATAGTATGGGTCAATGTATTCTCCATCTAAAAGTACTTTATCGAGAACGTGAATAGCGTTGGCATCACAAGGCTTAATCCCTAGAAAAGCAATCTTAGATACCTCCATACTATCGTCAAATACTATAGTGCCTCCCTTCATAAACCATCTATAGATTCTCTCGTTACATGGATATAGAAAGTGTTTAGGGCTATTAATAGTTCTTACATAGTATAGATCTATCTGCCTAGGATCATCTACATAGGATAATATATGGTATTTACCAGAATACTTTATTGGAGCAACAACTTTGTAGCCCATAGAATTAACTACACTATAT
>WAML01000052.1 GCA_015522345.1 Desulfurococcales archaeon | reverse complement strand
TTGCTGGTGCTGGTGCTAATGTTGTTGTTTGTCAGAAGGGTATTGATGAAGTAGCACAACACTTCCTAGCAAAGAAAGGAATACTAGCAGTAAGAAGAGTAAAAAGAAGCGACATGGAAAAACTAGAAAGAGCAACAGGAGGAAAAATAGTAAGTAACATAGATGACCTAAAGCCCGAAGACCTAGGTATTGCTGAGCTGGTTGAAGAACGCAAAGTTGGAGAAGATAGAATGGTGTTTATCGAAGGATGCAAGAACCCCAAGGCAGTGAGTATCCTTGTACGCGGTGGTTTAGAGAGATTAGTTGATGAAGCTGAAAGAGCATTAAGAGATAGTTTAGCAGCAGTAGCTGATGCTATAAAGGATGGAAAAATAGTTGCTGGTG
The DNA here is from genome assembly GCA_015522345.1 of Desulfurococcales archaeon. GTDB lineage: Archaea > Thermoproteota > Thermoprotei_A > Sulfolobales > Desulfurococcaceae > WAML01. The sequence goes on along the minus strand of WAML01000052.1, from coordinate 4,453 downwards.
GAGGAGCTATTGAAATAGAGTTAGCCCGCCATCTAAGGAGATACGCAAGGAAAGTAGGTGGAAAAGAACAACTAGCTATAGAAGCATTTGCTAGAGCCCTAGAAGGCCTTGTTACAGCTCTAGCAGAAAATGCTGGTCTAGACCCAGTTGAAATAATAATGAAGTTAAGGGCGGCGCATGAGCAGCCAGACGGTAAATGGATAGGAATTAATGTATTCACAGGAGACTTAGCCAATATGATGGAGCTTGGAGTAATAGAACCAGTAAGCGTTAAAGCTAATGCATTAAAAGCTGGTACTGAAGCAGCTACTCTAATAATGAGAATCGATGACATAATAGCTGCAGCTCGTACAGGTAAGGAAGAAGAGGAAAAGGGTAAGAAAGAAGAAAAAGAAGAGGAAGAATAAATAGGACTAGATAAGACTCGGTTTTAACCAACAAAAACAGTATTGGTATATCATTTTTTGATAAAAATTTCAACAATCATACCTTTATAACGTAGCTACCTTTATTAATATTGGTTCTTTGTATACTGGGTTAAAGAATATAGCTTCACCAGGCTCTAAAATAGGCAATATCTTCAATAATTCATCTCTTAGTTTAAGCATTTTCATAACTATATCCAAGTCCATTGCAGACCTTATAGAATGTATTATCTTTGTACCAGTATTTTTCATAGCATCTTCGATTATATTTGATGGAGATTGAGTTACTAGTAGTAATACAATACCATATTTTCTTACTTCAGCTATGTATCTTTTTAGAAAAGAATTTTCCTTATTCCTTGGAAGCACGTTATGGGCTTCTTCTAGAACTACAAGTACTTTCTTCTTTAACAAACCTTTTACAGCATAGGATAGAATATTCTTTAAAACAAGGAGAGCGTAGAATTTCCTCATTCTAGTGTTAACTATTTTACTTATATCGATAATTAAAGGATTAGAATAAGTATAGAATACATCTAGTAGAGAGTACTTGTTTCCAAGGAATAAGTTAATATTGTGTCTACGTAGCAACATAGCCATTTTCCTAAGTAAAGCATACTTTGCCTCTCGTGTACCTGAAGATTCTTCGTCGTAACTTCTTATACATTCATACAGTAAAGTCAATACATTTTGTTTATTCGACAAATATGTATCCTGGCACAATCTTTCTAGGCATTGATATAATATGTAGGATTGAGGTACCGTTAATTCGAAAACTTCTTCAAAGATATCAAGAACTTCTTCAATACCTAGTTCTTCTTCGTCATCCAATATTTTAATTATTAAATCTCTATACGGATCTAGTAGTGTATATTTTTTCAATAAAATAGAGTACTCGCCGTGCCAGTCTATTATAACAGGATGAATCTGATTATTTAATGATGCCTCTAAACTATTAACGATTGTAGCTGCAGTAGTTGTTTTACCACTACCTGTAGCACCTAATATTAAAACGTGTTGATTGAGAGTTGATAAGGGAATTCCTATAGGTGTCTCCGAATAATATGTTCTTCCTACAAAAACTATGTTGTCTGTGTCATCAGAGGTTACTACATTATCGTATCTAGGATACTTATATGTAGACCATATATAGTGAGGATTAGCTACTAGTACACTTTTACGTCTCTCGAAAAAAGCCTTGTTTCGGGAGACCAATGAATTGACTAAAGCTCTTAACGTTATCCTGTACAACAGTGATTGACGAATAATGTGCTGTTGCGTAAGAAGAAATTATTTCTGCTTCTCTATTTACTATATCCTTGTCTCCACCTAATACTATAATGTATCCAGCATATCTTCCTTTATGGGAATATGATAAAGTTACATAGGTTACTTGTTTGTTTTTAGTAGAACGGGCATTAAGAAACTTCATTAGATCCATGAGTTCTTTTTCAACTTCTTTCAAATCACTATCTTTATCTCTCTCTATACGTAGGTATACGTATTCTCTAGTATCCATGGAGCCCCCAAATTTATAGTTTAACTATATAAAAAGAGTTGTTTACGTAAGTCTTTTTAATCCAATATAGTATTTCTCTATAGGATCTGTTCTTTCTAACGGTTTTTCTTTTTCACTGTAGTTCATGATTAGTAAAAGCCCTCCTATGGAAAGAACTGTTCTTATTTTATCGCCTATTTTCTTAGTAGATACTATATACCCGTTTCCACAGAAATCATTTTCTAAGCATTCTTCTTTGTCTTTTGTAAAAACAAGTGTTATTTTCTCATCTTTATTAATACTATATACTTCTTCTGGTAGCTCAATTACTATATCGATGTTATTGCATACTAGAGAGGCTCTATATACTCCTGGCATACGCAGAGGTTCTTTTGAATTAACTATACATTCTAAAACAACCATTTTTCAGCACCATCTCTCTACTACACACGTATTGAATATATAGGTGTAAATCACTTTTAATTACGCGTCTATAAAAATGTTTTTTACACTATATTTATTTTCCTCCGCAACCGCAATATATCCCTACTAACCTTAAAGGGTTTAGAGGTGTATGCGTGGAATGAGTGTTTCAGATGCAACTAGGAGACTAATATCTGAATTACTATCGATGCTTAATAGGAAGGTTAAAGTAGTACTAGCTGATGGAAAAGAGTATGAAGGTGTTTTAACAGGCTTCGACCATCCTACCCTTAACATAGTCTTAACGGATGCTTTAGATAACAAAGGGAAACGTTATCCTAAAGTAATTATTAGAGGAGAAAAGATCTCTGAGATAATGATTACAGAAATACCATTATTTGAACCAAGTGATTTCGCTGAATACTTAATTGATCGATTAAAGTTAAGGAAAGATTCTGTAAAAGTAGTTCCAGAAGCAGGTGCTGTAATTATATTGGGTAGAATAAAAGTTACTGAAAAAGGAGTAGAAGGAAGCGGCGTAATGGCACAAAATGTATACCAGGTATTCCAGGAGTATATTGAAAAGAGGAAGAGTATGATAAAGGGATAACAATACCTTGACAAACTATGAGATCAAGGATATAGACTTAGCTGGTAGAATAGCTAGGATAAAGACTAGACATGGTTTTATTGAAACACCTTATTTATTCCCTGTAATAGATCCATTAAGGCAGGAGATTCCCCTAAGGATTATCGAAGACTTAGGATTTAACGCGATAATAACAAACGCGTATCTCTTCTATAAAAGAAACAAAGGCATAGCTAAACCCATTCATAGAGAATTAAAGTGGGATAAAATAATAATGACTGATTCCGGGGGGTATCAAATTCTTGTCTATGGCGATGTCGAAGTAGATAACAAGACTATTGTTACTTATGAAAAGAGTATAGGTGTAGATATAGGTGTTATACTAGATATTCCTACTGGAAGTAATATGAGCTATAGTGAAGCTAGATCGGCTGTTGAAGAAACTTTTAAAAGAGCAGTTGAAGTACTGCCTGATATACAATATGATGATATAGTATGGGTTTTACCTATCCAAGGCGCTCCCTACAATGATCTTGTAGTGTATTCCAGCATTAGAGCATCAACATATCCTTATAAAATGTATGCTCTTGGGAGTCCTACAGTATTCCTAGAAAAGTATGAGTATAAGAAGATAATTGATATAGTAGCACTAACTAGGCGGTTCATTCCACCGGATAAGCCACTTCATGTATTTGGTGTAGGGCATCCAATGATAATACCTTTCTTAGTCGCTCTAGGAGCAGATACTTTTGATTCAGCATCATACATACTCTATGCCAGAGACAATAGGTATATGACTGAAGGCGGTACCAAAAGACTTGAAGAACTAGACTATTTTCCATGCTCGTGTCCAGTATGTTCTAAATATACTCCAAAAGAAATACTTGAACTAAGTTCTAAAGAAAGAACAAAGTTACTAGCATTACATAACTTGTATAAATTACGTGAAGAAATAAATAGAGTAAGAATAGCAATTAGAGAAGGACGTTTATGGGAACTCATTGAAGCAAAAAGTAGAATGCATCCAAGCCTAAAAACAGCCTATGAAGCACTAAAGAAGCACTTGCATATGCTAGAAAAACATACTCCTTTAACAAAGGGAGCACTCCAAGCACTCCTCCTATATGATTACGAGTCCACGTACAATCCAAAATTAAGGATTCAACAAAAACATATAATGAAATACTTTGAATTAAGGAAGCTAGTTAGTAATGTCGAGAAACTAATATTAGTACCTGCTTTGAAAAAACCTTATCGAGAGCAACCATTACTTAATAAAATAGATTATCAATTAACATCATATTATATAGTCTTTTATCATCCATTACTAGGTATTATTCCTTGGGATCTGAGTGATACATACCCATATTTTCAACATGAAGAAACTAATGTAGCCGAACTAGAATATGACAATAGAATATGCAATTACATTGCCAATAAAATAGTGTTATTCTTAAGAAAGAATAAGATCAATAATGTAGAGCTTATCGTATGTAGTAATCTATGGTGGTCTAAATG
>WAML01000051.1 GCA_015522345.1 Desulfurococcales archaeon | reverse complement strand
ACTTTATAGTCTAAATGGTTTTCTACTAAAGATCTAGTATATGTTAATGCTTAAAGATATTGAATATCTAGGCTATGGTTAGAACGAAATGATTTTTTCCTAGAATTAATTAATAGTTTTGCTCCACTTAAGCCGCTTTCTATGAGGGGTGATATATCGGGGTATGGAAGCGATGCACCAAATACTGTGGCAGCAGCAAGTCCTGTTGCTAAAACCATGTCTTCTAGTATCCAATTAGTTTTTTCAACAATTTCTCGTGAACTAGGAAGTACAGGTCCATAACCCTGTGGAATTATAGGAGGTTTCAATCTTTCAATAATATCCATGGAGACATAAGCATCTAATCCACTTGAATCAACTAAATATTTTGCTTCTACAATTAATTGTTCTTCAACAACTTCTTCATCACTAGTTCTAAGAAAAGCTCCTAGAAGAACTAGTTCACCGCCTTCTTCATCTATTTTAAAGTATGGCGTTACTTTATGTCCTACAATAATCTTTACTCCTTCATCAATTAATTTATTGATATACTTGGTATAGAGTTCAATACTATTAACAATATAACCGTTATCTACTTCATAGAATCTATGTAAATTAATTTCCTTTTCCAAATAATTCTTTACACCATCTCTAACAACTACATAATTCCATAAACCACCGTAGTATGCTAGAGGAGTGATACCTGGATTATGTTCTACAATTAACACCTTTAATCCATTTTTAGCTAATTCATGAGCTATTGAAAGACCTGAATAACTAGCTCCAGCAATAACTACGTCAGCTAAAGAATACTTTTCTATAAGATTATGTATTTTCTTTAGGTAATCCATTGAAACCTCCTCATAGCTTCAAAGATTTTATTAGATAACTCTTCTGTAGCAGCACAATAATAAATAATTCTATAAAAAGGTTATTCTAAGAAAGTAAAGAAACTAGATTATAGATTATGAACCGAGTGTTATTTAAAAAATAAATTTATTTAATTAGCCTGGAAGTAGTCCTTCTTCTTCTAATCTATCAGCTACCCATCTAAGCCCTAGTTCTTCTAATTTAGCCCTCGTGGGTCTTCCATCTATCCAGCCACGTAGTTTATAGTATTCGTCGAGCATTTCATGTAATCTAACAACGTGTCCTTTACCAGGTCCTTCAGGCATTGGTTCTTCAAGAAGTCTCTTGGGTAGAGTATCGTATTCTCTCCCATCACCGAAGCTTAGTACATTAAATGCTCTCTCTGCATTGTATATTCTCTCACCTATTACATGTACTTCTTCTTTCGTGATATCCCATCCAGTTACTGCACTAATTATGTCTGCATAGTCTTGGTCCCATATAGCGAAGCTAGAGAATTTACAGACAACCATAGAGTCTATTACTGCAAAAACATCCTGGAACTCCTTTACTAATGCTGGTTTGCCTTTAGTCTCAAATCTATCTACTAAAGTAGGTACTCCAAGTACTTCAGGAGATATCAAGTATGCTCTTAAGTGACATCCTCCACGATTACTTGTAGCATATGCTAGGCCATGTCCTTGTGCTCCTCTAGGATCGTATGCTGGCAATTCCTGTCCACGTACAACCATAGCTACTTCTGGAGCACCATACTTGTTAGCTAGTCTCCAAGCGCCTTCGGCTAAGTCATCGCCTATACCGCTTCTATAAGCAGTTCTCCACACAAGTTCTACAATAGCCTCTGGTGTACCCCATTCAGCTTTCAATCCCCTTAGTTTCTCCTTAGGGACTTTGCCGAGTTCAACTAATTCCATTAAAGTACCTATAGTGTGTCCCATACTTATTGTATCAAGCCCTAGCTCATTACATAGGAAGTTGGCTTTAATGATTGCCTCTAAATTATCTGTCCCTGTTTGTGCACCAAAAGCCCATACGGTCTCGTACTCGGGTCCACCGCCTTCGCCACTAAATGGTGAATTAGTTACTCTAGTGTATCTAGCACACGTTATCATACAACCCCAACAAGATTCTTCAATACTCTTCTTCTTGTCAAGGTATTTCTCGGCTAGTGTTTCTCCGCTAATCTTCTCAGCTCCTTCAAATACTCCTGTTCTAAAGTTACGTGTTGGGAAGAGGCCCGCTTTATTAATTATGTTAACGAGTATAGCAGTACCGAGTTTCGGTAGACCTTCGGAAGTTACTGGGTTTTCTCTATGCTTTTTAGCAACTCTAGCAACAACTTCTCTAAACATCTCTTCCTTGGCTACCTTAGGCTTCATGTGACCTCTTACTGCGATAGCCTTTATCTTCTTACTACCCCATACAGCTCCATGTCCTCCACGTCCAGCAGCTCTATTCTTGTCGTTCATTAATGCTGCAAAACGCACTAGATTTTCTCCAGCTGGGCCTATGGCTAAAACCTTAATTTTACTTGCTTCATCCTTCCCTATTTCTGGAGCTAGTTCCTCTTGTATCATTTCTGTAGTAGAGTGTACATCCTTACCCCATAGATGAGATGCATCACGTATCTCTACTTTACCATCATGTATCCATAGATAAACAGGTTTCTCGCTAACATCCTCTAGTATAACTATATCGAATCCAGCAAACTTTAGTTCAGGACCAAATTTTCCACCGCTTTGGCTATCATGTATAGTGTTTGTTAGAGGAGACTTAGTTACACTACACCATCTACCACTCTCTGGAACTCCGGCAACACCTGTTACTGGACCAGTCATTACAAAAGCTTTGTTGCGAGGACCAAGAGGATCAGCTTTAGGATCGATCTCTTTTAAAGCCAAGTATACTCCTAGTCCTCTACCACCAATCCACTTCCTTAAAATACTCTCTGAAGGCAGTGGTTCAATATAGTACTTTTGAGACCATAAGTTAACTCTAAGTATTTTACCCATATAGCCTCCTAGCAAGAAAAGCCACCCTCAAATAATATTTCTTTAAGGAAATTTATATAAGAGTTTCCAACAAATGATACGAAATATATAAATAATATAACAGATTTATACATATAAATGAATATATTCTACTAAACACTATTTAAAATAGACAAAGCAATATGAGGTAACTTTTGTTTTGAATAAATACAGTATAAAAATAGGCGAATGGATTATTAAGACCGTAGATAATACTCACCCCAAAGAATTAATGATAGAAGTAACTACTAGATGTAACTACGACTGTATATATTGTTTTAGACGACGTCTTATAAATGAAGAACTTGGAGACATGAATGAAAAACTATTCTATAAGATAATAGATGAAGCAGCTAGTATAGGTGTAGAAAAAATTAGTTTCTCTGGATGGGGAGAACCATTAATTCATCCAAAGATCATAGAATTCCTAAAATATGTTAAAAAGAAGGATTTAGAAATACTATTGAACACCAATGGATTCTTCCTACCAAAGTATGTAGAGGTACTGTACGATATTGGAGTAGATAATATAACGGTAAGTGTTGATGCCGATGACGATAATGTCTATAAATTAATTAGGAGAGGAGGAGACTTAGTTCGAATAATAAATGGGTTACTCAGAATCAAGGAATTAAAGATAAGAGATAATGCATTAAAGCCTGAAGTACATATACAATTCACTATAAATAGGTATAACTATAGAAATCTCTTGCCTGTTACAAGGTTAGCATATAAACTTGGTGTATCTAAGGTAATAGTATCAAATATTATTCCATTAAATAAAGAATACGAAGAACAACTATCATGCTATAGATATAGTGATTGCATAAAGGAAGCAAATAAGTTAATTACAGAACTTACTAGAATTAGTCTAGAATATGGAGTAGAAGTTAGTTTACCTAATTATAGCCTATCATATAGTGAAAGATCGTGTCCATTTATAAAACGATATGCTACATTTATAAGATATGATGGAGGAGTAGCTCCGTGTATCTATTACGCTCATCATTGGAGGAACTATATTAATGGAGTTGAAAGAGAGATAAAGCCAGTTATCTTCGGGTATTTGACTAAACAGAAATTAATCGATATATGGAGGAGTCCAGAATATACTAAATTTAGAGCACTAGTGTATTTCATGCACCAACCATCGTGTCTTGACTGCCCAGTACAGGAATATTGTACTTTAACATTGGCAAACGATTACGACTGCTGGGGCAATACACCTACATGTGCTCATTGCCCGTATTCACGAGATATGGTTAGGTGTCCTCTATGATAAAGGTCAAAGTAATAGTTTACATGACTCTCCCAAAGGAGCTGGGATGGAAGGAAAGAATAGTAGAGTTTGATAAAAAAGAGCCTACAATAGAAGATTTATTTCAGGTAATTAAAGAACTGTCTAGCATACGTAGGAGATACCTAGAACGAGGATGGGATCTAGTAATACTTGTTAATGGGAGACACATAGAGTTTTTAGATGATGAAAAGACTGTTCTTAAGGATGGAGACGAAGTATCTATATTTCCTCCAGCTGCTGGAGGATAGAATTAAGCAAAAAATAATTAACAGATTTATATTAAGTGGTGAAAACATGTCCTCTATCTATAAAGACTTCACTAGATTAAAAATCGTTAAAATAGGTAATGTAAAGATAGGGTGTATGCCTGGAGAATGCCCTACACTCCTAGTAGGCACTATATTCTACCATGGAGATAAATTGTTCTTGAATGAAGAAGAGGGTTTATTTGATAAATCTAAGGCTAAAGAAGTTATAGAGTATTCTATGAACTATGCATTAGAGAGAGGACTTTATTTTGGATTAGACGTTGTATTCCCTTCAATAAAGTCTATCGATAATATTCTGCCATTTGTAGCAGAGTATAATATACCATTGTTTCTCGACTCTCCAGATCCCGAAGTAAGAGTTAAAGCATATGAAGTAGCTAACCAATTGGGTGTGAACGAGTATTCTATAGCAAATGGGATCTACACTAATAGCGGAGATAGAGAATTACAGGCAATAAAGGAAAATAATATAGAAACTGCCTTATTACTAGTATTCGATCCAGCTTCGCCAGCAACTTCTATGAAGCCAGTGGACAGAGTGAATATTCTGGAAGAAAAACTCCTGCCTTTAGCTGAAAAAGCTGGAGTAAAGAATATTTTGGCAGACGCTATAGTACTCGATCCAGCCAGTATAGTATTGAGTGCTAAAACAATATATTTAATTAAGAAGAAACATGGGTTCCCTAGCGGTTGTGCACCAGCTAATGCCCTAGGGCCTGTAAATAAGAAAAACCTGAGCATAGATGACGTGTATGGAGTACATGGCGGTGCAGCTGCACTAGTTAGATTATATGGGGCTGACTTCATAATGTATGGTCCAGTAAAAAGAATAAAATACATAGCATCAACAATAGCCTTAATAGATTCTCTCCTAGGCTACGGATATAGAATGGATGGAGTTAAAATAGGAAGAGATCATCCATTGACAAAGTATTTAAGGAAAATACAGAAGTTATTCGTCAAATACTAGAGAGTACAAGATTAATAGAGTAGGTCTAGAGCTTTAATCCATATATCCATGTAACCTGGATACTCAGCTAAATTAACATGAATTATTCTAGATAGAAACTCATTTGCTTTCTCATGAAATGATCCATCGTAGATATAGATCTTTAATCCTGATAAAACGGAGTTCCCGAAAACAAGTATTTTATCTTTATCTCTCACAGGCACGATCTTCAAATACACTACATCCTCTATACTGAGACTTGAGCCAAAAGTACCGCTTAACACTACATACTTTAACTCATTAGAATCAATACCTGCAATATCCAATAATATTCTCCAGCTCGATTTTACAGCAGCTAATGCTTTCTGGAACTCTCTAAGATCTTTTTGAGTAAAAACTATATCGCCGAATTCTCCCTTAGCAATCTTATAGGCTTTTATACCTCCATATCTTTCATAGCCTTTAACGAATTTACCAGAGGGATTAATGAGTTTGTATCTAAGGAGTTCTGCTACCAAGCTTATGATGCCAGACCCCATTAGCCCAATAGGTTCTCCAGTATATACAAAGATCGGTTTTCCATTATCTTCTACACGTTCTATACGTACATCATGTATACCTCTATAGCCTGGGGTAAGGCCGCTCGTAATATATCCTTCAAAAGCTGGTCCAGCCGGTGCACTAGATACATAGACTTTATCGTCGGTAACTAGTATAACCTCTGTATTGGTCCCTAAGTCTATAATCATATATGGTTTCTTAAGCTCCATATACTCTGTAGTAACCAAGTTAGTAAAAGCATCGCCGCCTACGAAACCACTTATCAGAGGCGCTAGTACAACAGGAGTGTCATGGAGTATATAGATGAAAGGACCTTGAGATACGGGTTGATATGGTTTTTCAACTAAAGTGTTTAGAGGGAGCCCCAAGAATATGGATTCCATAATACTATTTCCAGCAATAGCTATTAGAGCCGAATGATTTTCTAGCGCTATATTATAGATCTGTTTCCTTAGAAGCTCCTGCATTTCACTATAGACTTTCTCGTCCTCTAAAGCCTTTGTAGCTCTAGTTATTATATCCGAACCATATTTCTGGAGAGGATTCAATACAATACTTTCTTTAATTAACTCAGCTTTTTCATTATATACTTGATAAGCTATCTTAGTAGTTCCTAGGTCAACCAATAGTGCCTTAGAGGCGTTGTCTCTAATACACGTACTAATGTTTAATAACTCAACTACTTTATTACAAGAAGTTCCTTCTTTTGGTTTAACTAAAAAGTATCTTTTGCGACTATATCTAATAGGATATTTGGAGACAGACTTTACACTATATATTGGAGCAAGATCTCTTATATCAACGTTGATGGAGAAACTGGATATTTTACCAATAAAATACTTTGTATCATAGAGTATACGGACATGCGAGTCTCCAATAACATAGGTTTGGCAAGCTAGTCTCACATTCCCTGTAAAACCACGGATCTTTTCTATGGGAGATGGAGGAGAAACTCTTCCTTTTACAAAGACTCTACATAAACCACATAAACCGTTTCCTCCACAAGGAAGTGGTAGTATTCCTTTACTAGCTAGAAATCTACCCAGGTTTTCCCCCTTCCTTACTCTATAAGATCCGTATCCTTCTACAAACAAATCTACTAGTTCCTCAGTCAATATCTATCTCCTCTTAGCAATTTCATTAACAATATTTACTGCTTCAATAGCATCTTTAGCCCAGCCGTCAGCACCTATTTCTTTAGCATATTCTTCTGTAGTTGCTGCTCCACCAATTAAGACGAATACTTTATCACGTAGACCAACCTCCTTCAATTTCTCGATAACAACGCGCATATACCTGGCCGTCGAAGTCAATAAAGCACTCATGGCCAGTATATCTGCTTTATATTCTCTTAGAGCATTAATGAATTTATCGGCATCAACATCCACTCCGAGATCTATTACTTCATGGCCTGCTGCCTGCAACATCACAGATACAAGAGTCTTACCAATGTCATGTACATCACCTTTAACTGTCCCAATAACTATCTTTAACCTCTTTAAACTAGTTTTCTTCTTAGACGCCTCTTCATATAACAGCTTATCAAGTTTCTTCATAACATCCTTAAATATATCAGCAGCCTCAATAAGCTCGGCTATAAAATACTCTCCCTCTTCATAGAGTCTCCCAATCTCCTTCATAGCGTCGCTCATAGGGCCCAAGATAATCTTTGTTGCAGAATACCCTTCATTCAAAGCCTTCTCAACATTCTCCAGAACACACTCTCTATTCAGATCCACGAGACAGGAGCGTATTCGCTCTAGCACATCACCCATAATCTATCCACCACATAAGCTTCTCTATCACTAAATTACGTATTCAAAAAACACATAGGCATAGAACTATTTAAGTTGATAAAGCGAAAAACTAATGTATTTCATAAAGACTTTTTTAATCAAAAAAGTAGGGTGAATACATGATTAGAACAAGTCATGTAGGTAGTTTCCCCCTAGATTATTCAAGAGAGAATGTAGAAATGATACTGAAGGACCTATACACGATAGGACTGGATGCCCCACCTTATCCCCAACTAAGAAGTTTCATAGATATTTATCTCGAGCCACTACTCAAGGCAAATATAATATCATATAGTAGAGGATTTTATTTCTCAAAACCCAAAGACTTAGAGGAATCAAGTCTACCCACACCAACTATACAAGAAGCAATAGATACAATTAATTACTTAAAGAGAGCTAATGTGAAATTTAAATGGTTAAGAGCACCTGTTACAGGCCCATTCACATTAGCTTCGAGAATATATGTTGAAGAAGATATATCGAAGGGATTAAATTCTACGTTATTAAAGCATAAGGAGATACTATTTAATAAAATAGTGCCATACATAAAATCTTTTATAAGGTTCCTCTTGAACCTAGGATTCAATATAATCTTTGTAGACGAGCCTGTTCTAGGAGTAATAGTTGGAAAGAGGAGAATACTGCTTGGATACAGTAGTAATGATATAAGAGAAGTTATATCATCGCTATTTACTAATGTGGGAGGAGAACACGGAATACATGTATGCGGTCATATCTCTAACAAATTATTTGAAATACTGGCTTCAATTGATGAACTCAATATATTAAACTTCGAATTCTACGATAGTAGAAGAAACCTGAATGTTATAGATAAGAAGTTACTAGAGAAATATGATAAATTCCTTGCACCTGGAGTAGCTAGTGCTAAGAAACCCAGTATAGAAACTGTCGATGATATTAAGAAACTACTTAACATAATAAATAATCTAGTAGACGGAAGAATAGATCTTGTATCTGCTGATTGCGGATTTGGAGGATTAAAGGATGCCCTTAATAATAATATTGAAGCATATAGAATTGGAATAAATAAGCTAAAGAACATAGTATATGTTGTAAAGAAATATTATTCTACATAGATTCTTTAATAAAACGAGCTACTTTCCTAATTAATTCTTTATCTCTAGGAGAAGACAGTATTACCCCATCAACATAATTCTTTATATCTGCAAGAAAACCCTCTATATCTCTATAATGTATGTATGGTTGACTGAGTTGCTCAAATAACTCAATATTCCTTTCAGAACCTATCAATATATATGCATAGACTTCCTTGCCAAGCTTCTTAGCCTCACTATAAACTTTCTGCAACTTATCTACCGAGCTCTTGCCAACTCTTAGAATAAACAGCATATCTGCTTTCTTCGAAACTCTCTCTAGTATATCCTTTAAACTATATCTTAAACTAACTAGTATAGCCAGCTTTATCCTATATCCATGCCTTTTTATCAATTCAATAGCTTCTTCAGTAGATAGATCAGATACAATGTTACCATACTTGGGTGGATCGCCTCGTGTAATCAATAATGCGTTTAAATTAAATACTTCCACAGTTTTAGCTATAGTCAATAGCGCTAGTTTATTAACATCATATAGCCTAATATGTGGAATACTACATACACCGTATCTTGTTTTAAGATAGACAGCTAAAGCTATAGATGAAAGAGCTGGATATCCAGCTGGAGCCTCAGGTAAATCATAGCAATCAATTACATTACTACTTTTACTAACGAATTCATCTAGTTTCTTTAAAGAAGTAACCACAGTTTCAGCAAATACCTTCACAATCTCCACCTCCATTTAACGCCATAGCTACTGTGTTCTTGCTAACATTATGTTATGTGCTGTAACCAATAGGAATATGTAGACAGAAGGTATTTATTATTAGTTCAGTAATGTAGTAGAACTATAAACCACATATTTCTTCAATAAACTCTTTCCTTAGACTGAATACATTTTCTATTTCTTCTTCAACAATCTTGTAGGCTTCTTTTGTATCTAGCTCATAAACGGTATTATAGTAGTTGTATAAGCGTCCCTGCCATAAGTGATACAGGCTGTCCAGTATTGTTTTTCGGAGACTTATTTTATATGCTTCTCTATACATCTTAAGTGATTTCAACAATATAATAGACCATAGACTACCATCTATCCCTTGCCTAGGATTTTTGAGAATCTCTGTAATAAATCTCGGTCCAAGCATTTTCGTGTATAGATCCCTGTATTTATTCAATCCTAAAATATACTCGTTAAACGCTCTTTCAAAATCAACTCTTACTTCCCAAGGCTCTATAGAGGGGGGTGAGGGTTTATTGATTAGAGGAGGATGTTTTATACCATTAACCCTTAGACTACACCATTTATCGCTATACTCCAGCAGGATCGTATACAAACTCCCAGTTACTTCAATAAACATATTCTTTAGTCCAAGAGCGGGGTCCTTAGCTTCATGGATCTTGGCTTTTAAATCAGCTTCACACAATCCTACATCCTTGTATAATGCAGAATGTGTTATGAATATATCGACTCCAAATAACAGAGACCAGTAGTTATGATACCATAGATCTGTTTCTGCAAGATACTCTACAAGCTCTCTATTCAATCCAAAGTCTCCGCCAATAGGCTGTCTGACATCTATTCCGTAAGCCATAGTTGTTAGTGGGCGAGCAATAAAATTAGTTATAGTTGCATCGTATTTATGTCTCATATAAAATGGAGCTACAAAACCATATTCTCTAACACCATTAATAAATAGAGGAACCCATTGAGGAGATATACTTCTCAAATCACTATCTACGAAGACTAGTGTATCTATAGTATCGTATCTAGCCACAAGATCTATTATTAACTTCATTGCCCCACCTTTGCCGCGGGAAAGAATATTTGGCACTATGGCTAAAGGCACTTTAATCTTCGTTCTAAAAGCTTTTACAACTTCTACTGTAGAATCTATAGAAAAACCATCAGCGACAACTATAGCTGTTTTATCTAGTCTAAAACTATATTTCTCTAAACCCTCAACTATATTATGGATAACAAAACCTATTGTATGCGCAACATTTTTTGAAGGTATTCCAAATACTATTTCTTTACCGGCCAGAACTTTTTCTACAAAATCCTCTCCATCATACCCCGCTATACTTGGAAGCATTATAACACCCTCTAACTACGTGGCTCAATAACCAATACTTCGTATTCATGTAAACTATCTAAAAGAATTCTAGATCCTTCACCTACGGCTTCTACATTAAGCTCCTTATTCCTCAAAGGTAGATAAGCTCTATATTGTCTTGAGTCGATACCATGTACTTTAACAACTATATTACGTATTAAAATGACCTCTCTTGGTGGGTGGACTGCTTCAGAAGCACTATATGGTGGCAGAGGCTGCTTTATTTTACCGATACCGATCGATAATATTCTCTGATTATATGTATGGTTAAGTAAATGTATTACTATTCTATCTCCCTGAGTATATATCTCGGAGGCAACAGTCTCTGGAGCTTCTACTTCAACTTTAGGTCTTCCACTAAGATACCGAATAGAATTTCTTATTAAATACAGATATTCGGTAAGCCCTGTTCTCCAATAATGCCTACCTAATTGCCCTGAGAAATAAAGTGATTCTCCCTCACCGTATCTATTGACTACTATAGCTGGAGAATTAATGCTAGCAATATATGGTGGTGGTGAACGACCTAGCGTATACTCGTAGCCCCATATGCCCCCAGCCAATCCTATATAGGCTAGTTCTTCAGATGACGCCATGGATCTAGTTAGTGCATGCCATCCAAGCATTGGAGATACTCTTTTCCTTAAGAATTCATAGCTCATGTCCCCCCATAGTATGTACCTTTTATCTATATTGTGGAATAT
>WAML01000050.1 GCA_015522345.1 Desulfurococcales archaeon | reverse complement strand
CTATTGTATTTTATTCTTAGTGCTTTAATCTTGGGGTTTTCCTCGGGGATAGATAAGCCCATGTACTCATTTAATGCTTCTCTTACAGCATCTATATCTGTGAAGATAAACCATTTCTGTGTAGAAGTAGAATATGATCTTTCTATAATACCGTATTCTTTCTCTAGTATGCGGAGTAGATTAGAAGGATTATAGTTTATTCCCATAGACCTTAGCCTTATAACTAGGCTTCTATAGTCGAAGTCGCCAGGTCTCTTATATCCATGGTTTTCCAACGATATTTCATAAGCTGTTTTTAGAACTAATAATCCTTTATCCATATACCTCATTAGAAACTCTAGGACACGCGCTTTAACGAGTTTTCTAGAGTCTATGTAATCCATGTCTTTTCCACACCAGGTATCTACAGACTCTACTAATTTGCTACTGTATAAAACACGGTGCGAATACAATAACTATCAGTAGACTAGTCTATAGGGTGTCCGGAAATATAGGTGTATCTCTAATCAACTGGTTATAGTACTAAATAATATACCGTAATACTAGTGTAATACAGTTTACATATGCGTTTAAAAGTATTGTATACAGCGATAGAGTATTAAGACGAGGTTTTTAATGATAGTTTCGAGATAGGTGTAGTGGACAGTGGATTCAGGCTATATATTGATAGCAGAGAATTTAAAGAAATCTTATGGTGTTAAGAAAGCTGTTAATGGAGTTACTATAAGGGTTGGAGAAGGAGAAATATTTGGTTTAATAGGGCCTAATGGAGCCGGTAAAACTACTACGTTAAGAATGATAGCTACATTAATAAAACCTGATGATGGAAAGATTCTAATACATGGTGTAGATGCAGTAAAAGAACCTGTTAAAGCCCGTAGGTTTATAGGATATTTACCCGAAGAAGCTGAAGTATATCCACGACTCACTGGATACGAGCATCTTAAATTCTATGCAAGACTTAAGCCTAGCTCTAATAGTATAGATGAGGTTATAGAGTATGGTGCTAAAATATCGGGTTTAGGCAAGAGATTATATGATAGAGCTAGCGAGTATAGTAAGGGTATGAAGAGAAGACTATTACTCGCTATAGCATTAATGAGTAAGCCCAAGCTAGCTATTCTAGATGAACCAACTAGTGGTTTAGATGTATATGCTAGTGTTAACGTAAGGAAAATGATTAAAGAATACGTGAAGGAAACAGGTGCATCAATAATTCTGTCCAGTCATAACATGCTTGAAGTAGAATATCTCTGTGACCGCATAGCATTCATTAATAAAGGAGTAATTATAGCTGAAGGAAGCCCTGAAGAACTATGTAATAAATACAATGCAACTAACTTAGAAGAAGCTTTCGTAAAAGCTGTGAGAGGCCAAGAAGCAAAATGATTGGAGAGAATCTAAGAGTCCTATTATGGAAGGAACTACTTGATCTCTCTAGAGACTACAAGACTCTAGCTACAAGCATACTATTACCTCTAGCCTTCTTCCCCCTCCTCGGACTCATTAGCTTAGCCTTAGTTTCTCAACAACCTATTAACGTAGCTATAATAGATCTAGATAATACTACATACACTAATGAATACCTAGGTATAGAGGTATCGTCGCACTATATTGTTGAAGAATTCATTAATACCTATAGATCCTATGGAGTTAACGTTATTACTACTAACAACTTAAGCATTATAGATGATCCTTCTATAGACCTAGTAATAGTTATTCCTAAGGGATTTACATATAATGTTACTAGTATTAATACATCAGCTTACATAAGGATCTATAAGAAGGCTGCTTTACAGTCTAGTGCTAAAGCTGAGTCTATAGCTTATGCTGTAATTGATTATTTGAAGAGAGAGTTTTCTAGAGAAAAAGTTGGAGCACTCATTAAATTACTTGGTATTAATGCTAGTGTTAAATCATTTCTAGAACCAATAGTAACTACTACAACTCTTGTAACAGTTACTGGCGGTAAAGCTGGTATTGAAGAAGAACTAAGAGCTGCACTAGCTAGAATCTTAGTCCTTGCCTTAAGTGTTGTTATGACTCCGGCAACTAGTTTTATTATCGATGGTATAATTGGTGAAAGAGAGAGAAAGACTATTGAAATGGTTCTTAGCTTACCTATTCCAGTACAGTTAATAATATATGCTAAACTAGTAGCTGCTACACTCTTGGGTCTATTAACGGCTGTTGCAGATGCTCTTGGTTTTCTAGCCTACATGATCCTCTTGGGCATGGCTTTTGGAACAAATATGTTCGTATTAATAGATCCTTGGCTACTAGTTCTTCACAGTATAGTAGCCTTCTTTACAATTCTAGTAACAATATCTATAGCTTTACCATTTATTACCCGCACTAGAGGCATTAGGAGTGCCGCAAATATAGCTAGTGCAATAGCTATAATAGGTACAATGGTTTTCTTCACAGGCTTTATAGTAGACTATTCTAGACTTGCTAGTGATGTAAAGACTCTATTATACTTCATACCCTATACGCATAGTGTACTATCTATACAATACTATGTCTTAGGCAACGTTACTGCTTCATTAACTCACATAGCTATTCTAGTTATACTAAGTATAGTCTTATTAGCTATATCACTAAAGATAATTAGTACAGAAAAACTCCTAGTAGCTCCAAAAACATAAGTATAGACAC
>WAML01000049.1 GCA_015522345.1 Desulfurococcales archaeon | reverse complement strand
CTTTTAATATTAGCTATGACTTGTTCTTTTTCTTCTAAATCCTTCCTTAACTTGTCTACCTGCTTCTCAAGTTCTCCTATTTTTTCTTCAAGTTCTTTAGCTTTTGATGCTTTTTCTTCAAGTTCTTTAAGTCTTGACCTTAATTCAGCGTTCTCTTTTTCAAGTTCTTTAAGTGTTTCCTCAAATTCCTTTATTCTCTGCTCAATATCTTTAGTAGGTACTGCTTCTTGGAGCTTCTTCTTAAGCTCAGCATTCTCCTTTTCAAGTTCTTTTATTCTCTCCCTTAGCTTTTTGACTTCTTCCTCAGCTACCTTAAGTCTTTCATACTCCTCAATTGTTAAGTGTACACCAGTAAATGGTACCACTAGTTTCAACTTACCACGTGCAAGGAGTTCATATGTTTCTCTCACGAGTTTACCAGCTTTTGTTTTACCTTGTAAGTGTGCTCTTATCATTGCTTCACTTCTACCTACTTCTTCAGCTATCTGTGATATCGTATAACCAGCCTTCTCTCTAGCGAGGGCTGCTGCAGCAACAGCTAAACTATCAACCCATGTAGCTCTTTCTAAGGGGTCACGTATTAATTCTACTACTTCAGGTCTGTAAAGTGTACCTATTATTAGAGCTGTTTCAAGTTGCTGTATCTCCTTTTTGCTAGTAGGTCTAATTGGTACATTTGTTAAGTCTAACTCTATCTTCTCTATCTGTGCACTCATATATACCACCATGTAGCACTAAATTGTACCTATACTACTTTAATAGAAGATTAGGGCTATAAAAATTTAGTTAAATAGACCATGTACTTCTAAGAGGCAACATATGATTGTAGTTCTCTACAACAACAGCAACGTGATTCATTATTGCACTTATCCTTTATCCAGGCTTTAACCATGTCCTCCATAAACGGGTACTCAAACAATATCGCACCAATTACTAGTTGCGCAGCATTGCAGCAATCCATTTTCTCAAGCTCTTTGATAAGAGGCGATATGAAGTTCTTTATAAACGTAATCCACTTAGACCATTCCGGAAGACTTTCCAGTTCTTCTTTATCATGTTTTAACTCAAACTCCTTTACTAGGTCTAAGACCTTCTTAGTCCCCATAGGATTACACTTACTAGTACGTAGTATACGTGCTATTATTTCATGTAATTCCATATTAGCCACCACTAAGCTACTGCTTCCCTAGTGCGCCGTTGCATAAATAAGTCCAGTAACCCGGATAAATATTTCAGTAGAGGGGATGATCGACAAAGGCCTCTGCTGAAAACACTAATTGATGAAGCTTTAGGCCAGAGACCCTCCTCCAAGCCTTTTTACTAGAACTAGCTTATAGTAATCTCATTTCAATAAAGTATGGGTAAACAAATTATTTTTAACCGTAAGACTTATCTGTGGGGTTTAAAAAGTCCAGAAAAGGAGGTTAATGATATGAGTGAAGGTGGACTAGGGAGTAAGGTTAAGTTAAGAGTAGTTTACGAAGATCCTGACGTTGTAGTAATGATGGCTCCTAATGAAGAAGAACTAAGAAACATACTATTAGAGCTCTTAAAAGAAAAGCCTATGAACCTAAAGGAATTACATGAAGTGTTGTCGGGTATTGCAAGTGAGGACAAGATACGTAGAGCTCTATCAGTACTATTAGAGCAAGGACGTATACTGTCCTTGCCCGACGGCAAATACAAAGTATTAGGGCTAGACTAGATTTTATTCTAGGAAACAACCACTTTCTCTTTCCTAAATTACGTAGTAAGCTCTATAAAATCAAGTATTTATATTAGTAGGTTGTTACGTAGTTGAGCGCAACTATTATTCATAGTATTACCTTTATGTATAGACCATAAGTAATAATAGTTTCCAGAGAGTACTCCGAAACTATCATGGTTACTGTTATAAAGAGTGGAGGCTGAAACTATTCTTGGTGTTAAAGCAGTGTTTGCAAAAGTTATGAGCGAGTACCTCTTATACTTCGTGATAGTCTTTATTTATCCAATAATACATGAGTCTATCCACATAGTTATTGCTAAAACATTGGGCTTAAATTTTAGATTAAGTGTATTCAAGGTTAAGAGAATACCCATAGGTATAGGTCTTGAAATCATGGAATACCAGGATAAGAAGTCCATACTAGAGCTAAGTTATAGAGATAGAGTTAGGTATATAGTAGTGGCTTTAGCTCCGTATCTAATTTTATTAGCACCAATAGTTTTAATGATATGCTCTAATACTCCATCTGTAAAAGTAGCTGGGATAGTATTACTAATTTCTAGTATTATCAATATTCCACTAGAGCTATTTCAGCCTTGGAGATCATAGTAAACGATCTTAGCTAGTTCTTTTATGTTACTAGGTGCACCTATATGATACTTATCATCATTTATTAACATTAACGGTAAAGCACCTTTACTATACCTTTCATAGTATTCGCTTAGTCTGTGAACATCTATAACATATAGTCTCAAATTATCATCGTGGACTATCAATGGTAGTAGTAAGTGCAAAGTCTTTAGACAGGGTACTCCAGGTGTAATGAATAATTTTATCTTCTTCAATCCCTTAGATGATTTAGCCATCTTCACTATATTCTCATTTAAGCTATAATTAATTGCCTTACCAGCAACAGCAATGTATTCTTTTAAACTGTATACAAGTATATCCTCTAAATCACCAAGGAAGACTACATGTCCTTTTAGTGCGCCATGAATTATTGTTACTGGCTTATGTGGGGGAAAATCATTTACAGCTAAGTCTCTCTCTACTATCTTTACCTTGCTATTCTGTCTAGAAATTTCAATGAGCTCCTTATAAATGTTTGTTCCATTAATATTTGATACCTCGACTACAACATCGTGTCTAATTTTACGTAATGCATCGTTTAATTCCTTCGGTGAAGGCATGTCTATAAGCTTCAACAGTATCTCAGCGATCTCCTCCAATACTAGTTCACCATTGTAACTATGATACGCAAGCGAGATAATATTAGGTTAACCTAGCTTAATAGATGTAAATGGTGGTAGCCATCATGGGTGTCGACGTTAAGGAGTTTAAGAAGAGTATACGTGAAAAGATATGGAAGCTTCTTGAGGAAAAAGGTGTAGCTAGATTTCCCAAGCCAGTTCATGGCAGAATACCTAATTTTGTAGGAGCAGAGGAAGCAGCTAATAAGTTATTCAAGCTAAGTATGTGGCGTAAAGCAGAGTTGGTTAAGGTTAACCCTGATTCCCCACAAAAACCTGTTAGGTTTAGGGCCCTAGTTGAAGGTAAACTCCTGCTTATGCCTACGCCACGTATACGTGAAGGCTTTCTTATATTGAATCCACGAGATATACCTTACTCAAGGTTTTCCCAAGCATCTACTATACGTGGTGCATTCATTTATGGTCGTAAACTAGGGCTAAAGGATTTGATGAGTATCAAAGATGTAGACCTAATCGTTATTGGTAGCGTTGCAGTTGACGTCTATGGTACTAGAATAGGTAAGGGTGGTGGCTATGCTGAACTAGAATACGCTATACTAAGAGAAATAGGGAAGGTTACAGAGGATACTCCTATCGTAACTACAGTACATGATCTCCAAGTACTTAACAATGAGTTGCCAAGAGAGAAGCACGACGTCCCTGTAGACATAATAGTAACGCCCACTAGGATTATAAGAACAATAAAACCTAGACCTAAGCCTCAGGGAATATACTGGGATCTACTAGGTGAAGATAAGCTTGAATCCATACCTATTCTCAAGGAACTATTACGTTTAAAACAGTTAAGACGTTAAGATGTACCGAAACTTCTATCACCAGCATCTCCTAGACCTGGAACGATAAACCCATTCTCGTTCAATTCGTTGTCTATACTGAGTGTATAGAATATTGTTTCTGGGTAAACACTCTTTATTCTATTTATAGCATGTTCTGTAGTTATGATACTAGCTACTATCACTTTTAGAGGTTTACTCTTCTTAACATCCCATAGTATCCTTGAGATAGTTGACCCTGTAGCAACCATGGGGTCAGCTACTACTACTATGTCATTATTATCTATTGTTGGTAATTTCTGATAACTTATTTCAACGTCAAATAGCATGCCTTTTTCATCAAATCGTTTAGTCTCTTCTATTCTTCGTGCAACAATAACTCCTAGTCTAGCCTTAGGATAAGCTTTTAGTAGACCCCATATGAAGGGTAGTGAAGCCCTCATTATAGCTATCAATATGATTCTTTCATCACTGATAAGTCTTAGACCCTTAGCCTTAACTCCTAATGGTGTTTCAACTTTAACTTCGTACGTTGGAAGCGAGTGAGAGATTTCTACTCCTACAATGAATCCGAGTTCCTCTAAAATCCTACGAAATACGTGGTATGGTGTACTCTTATCACGTACTATTGTTAACAAGTTTTGAGCATACGGGTTATCAATTAAATATATGTTTTCCTCTACTTCTTTTACCAACTAGACCCAGTATTCTCACATATAATTAGGGAGATATAAATATTTGGTAGCCTAGACTTAGCTTATACATTAACTCTATTCTGCCTTAGACACTATATTGACGATAGTATTTTCTGTACTGGCTTTTTTAGTTCAATGTTTCTCTCAATCGACTTTAATATAGAATTATATGTGTTAACGAGAATACGTTCTACATCCTTAAAGCCCTGCATGTAGTATCTTTTTGCTTGAACATATGTAGCAAGCATATCAGCTATTCGGGCAATTCTTGCCTCAAGAGTTTTACCTTCTACATACTCCTTGTATAGTTCAAGTAAGTAGTCTGCTCTTATGAATTCCTTAAACGCCTTTATCTCTGCTTGTTCTTTTACTTCACCTATATAATCCTTGAGAAACTTAACGACATCTCCTACAAATGCTTCGCCTAGGTCATGTATTATTGTTAGTGCTAGGGCTTTGTCGACACTAACTTTGAAGCCTTCTCTTAACACCTCATAGGATAACACTAACGCGTAGATACTTGCTTCAAAAGTATGTTGGGCAACATCTTCTGCAATAGACTTCGGTATACCCTCTATGAGCCACCCAATTCTTGCATGATTCTTCAATGCACCTATAGCTTTAATTAACCCCTGATAGCCCAAAAAGGCATCACCTCATAGTACTAGCATTCATTGCTAGAGCTACTAGAAGATATATCTTTATATCACGTTTAAGTACTAAATAAGCTGATTATGCTTCAATGATACTCCTACGTAATGCTAAATATATCCCGGTTACGACGAATAATAGCAACAAATAATTCAACGGTGATATAAGCTCAGATAATGCTATAGCGGCTAATATTGATGCACCTATAGGCTCAACTAGTACTATTGAGATAGCTGAGGATAATTTCACGTATCTTAGCGCATAATTAATCATTGTATGGCCTCCAAGCATAGGAATAATAGCGAACATTAAGAAGTAAAACCACGTTGTAATACTGTATTCAGTTAACTTGTACCCCAGACTTATACAATAGAATAGTAGGGTTAAAGAAGCGTATCCGTAGACTAAGCCTGCATATACAGTAGTTGGATAATTCCTTCGTAGATGCCTACCAATACTAAAGTATACTGCAGCGCAAAGTGATGCAGTAAAGGCAAATACTAAGCCAAGTGGATGCACTATTCCTTCGATGCCAGTGGACAACGTGAGCAACACTATGCTCGTAAATGCGATTGTTATACCAATTACTTGTAAGGAGGATGGCTTAGTACGGAATATCTTATAGTCTATTATAACCGATATCAGTGGATATGTGTCAACAATAATAACACTTATAGCTACTGGTAATAGAAATAGTGATTCAACCCATAAAGCTAGGTGTAGTGCAAGCATAATACCTGAAACAATTATAAGGACATGGTCTTTGGTATTATTTAATGCTCTTATCAAAGTGCATCTGCCATTACTATCAGTTATGGACGAAATTAACAATATAATGGAGGATATTACTGTTCGCCATAAAGCTATTACTGGGCTTGGAGCATTAGCTAGCCTAGCAAATATTGATGCCCACGGAATACTTAACCCAGCTATAGTTAATGCTAAGTACGGCTTCACAGACTTCTTCGACAATGAAAACCCTCATATACATATGAAACATTAAGCACTAATAGGAAATTTTTCCTTAATAATAGTGGACATTACTCAACACAGCATTAAGGTTTGAGATCCTTGAGCGGTATTCCAGTTATTATTCTAGCTGCAGGAC
>WAML01000048.1 GCA_015522345.1 Desulfurococcales archaeon | reverse complement strand
ATATACATCTTCTCTAAAGAAATCTCCAATATTCTTTATTTTCTTGGGATTACCCTTCTTCACTAATATTCCTATTCTTCTAACATATCCTTTCACTAAAATTGCTTTATTGGATAAACCTAGTTTTTTAAGAAAAGGCCTATTATACTCTAGAGTCTCTTCATCTAAGAGATGAGTAGGAGCTATATCAGCTTCACCTCTTTTAACAGCATACCAGCCACCTAAGCTACCTGTTGGTATTATTCTTGTCTTGTAGAGAATACCAGCTATTTCAAGTAGTTTATAAATTAGTACATCATTGCTTCCAATAATAGTTAGCTCAGGCAATTTAGCTAGACCTTTACCAAATAATTCTACCCAAACTTCTTCTCCTTCAAAATAAACATCTCTCCCACTTTCTAGTACAGCATAGCCATCACTATTTATAAGAGAAGAAATACTGCCACTCTTCATTGATAATGGATAAGCAGTAAAACCATCTTTTTTCTTAATCAACGCTACAGGCAACAACCATGTTCTTCCAAGAGGCTTTCTTACTCTAAAAGCCAACTTAGCCTTAATTCTATCTACAGTATCCATTCTCAAACCGACCAGCTTCGCAACAATTGGTTTAACTATCTTATTCAACACCATATAACACGACATAGGAAAACCTGGAAGCCCTATCAACAACTTTCCTTGAGCTACTGCAATAACCGTTGGTTTCCCAGGCTTTATCTTAATTCCGTGAACTATTATGCCTGGTTCACCGAGTTCATCAAATACTCTATATACGAGGTCTCCTAGGCCAGCAGAAGTACCTCCACTAGTCACTACAATATCATACGACTTTAATGCATTTTCGATTGCTTTTTTAATTATAGAGACATCATCAGGTAACTTGCCCAAAAATACTGCTTTAGCACCAACTTCTTTCAAACTACTTGTTATAAGCCATCCATTAACGTCATATACTTTCCCAGGCAACAGTTCTTCTCCTGGCTCAACAACTTCATTACCAGTAGAAAATACTGCTATTCTAGGCTGTCTATACACTTTTACTTTTGAAACACCTAGTCCAGCCAATAATCCTATTTCATTAGATGAAAGTAGTGTACCCTTAACTAACACGAGATCTCCTAAACTAATGTCACTTCCAGTAGTAGCTATATTCTCGCCTGGCACTACGCTATTATACACAATTATTGTATTATCTAGTAATTTCTTAGTATATTCTACCATAACAATGGAGTCTGAACCCCGTGGAACCATTGCACCAGTTGATATTTCTGCTGCTTCTCCTCTAGAAATTGAGAATTTAGGCTGCTCTCCAGCTTCTACTCTACCAATAACCTTCAATTTAACAGGGTGAATTTCGTCGGCTCCAGCAAGATCCTGAGAATTAACAGCATAGCCATCAACTTCGCTTCTATCAAAAGGAGGATAATCTACTGGAGCATATATGTCTTCGGCTAAAACTCTCCCAAGTGCTTCACCAATAGATACTTCTTCAACGCCAAGCGGCTCTAATCTATAATATTTAGACACAATATCCAGTACTTCATCTAAATCTACAAGTCTATGAAAGATCCTCCTCTCCATTATAAGTCAACCACTTAGATCCACTATAGTTCTCCATTAAATCCCTCATATACATAACTAGTTTTAGGAAAAAGAAAGTATTTGAATATAAGCTACTTCCCAGCTACATCAGCTTTTTCAACTAGTATTGCAGGAGAATATATATCTTCTACAGACTCGATCTCCTTGGATACACCTTTTAGTTTTTCTTTAAGCCACTTGTATATGTTTCCACCAATAACCATTCCTTTAACAGGATACTTTTCTTCACCATTTTCTACATAAACGCCATGAGTTACTGTTGCCTGTACTCCTCCATTTACTGGATTAGACATCCAATATCCTATTGTATTATATACTATTATACCCTGCTTGATATCCTTAATTAAATTATCTAGTTTAACTGCGTTACTAGATACTAGGTAGAAGTTTGTAAAGGATGGTTGTGGAGGAGACGATATATTCCTCTTGAATCCGTTCCCAGTAGACTCTCTACCCTCTTTTCTAGCAGTGTAGTTATCATAGAGAATATTACTAAATACTCCTTTTTCAACAACAGGTTTCTTAGAAGTAGGTATACCTTCATCGTCGAATCCTCTAGAGCCTTCACCCCATTCAATATACGGGTCATCGTATATGTTTAAGTCTTCACTAAATATTGTCTCGCCTAGTTTATTCTTCAAAGGACTTCTGTTCTGCTGAATATTTAGTGCAGAAAACGCTGGTGCTAGTGCTATAGACAGTATTACGCCCATAATCTTGGGCATTATAAGTAAGTCGTATTTTCCACTACTTAGAGATTTAGCGCCAATGAATTTAACTGATAACATACCTGCATTCATAGCTTCTTTAAATATGCTCTCTCTATCGAATTTTCTCGACGTAATATATGCTGTAAATGTTGCTTCTTCAGAGTCCTTTACAGACTTAACGTCATAGTATAAAGTAACGTTGGTGGCTTTATCGCTAATTTCTTCAAAACTATGATTAATTAGATAGATTTCACCATTTGATATGTTTAAGAAACCTCTTGTAACACTAGCTTTATCGGCTCCAGAACGTATTGCCGAGTCTACAGAAGTATCTATAGCATTTTTTACAGTTGCTATTATGTCTTCATAAGATAGTTTACTAATGTTTTCATCAAATATTCTAACAAAACGGCTACGCTTATATCCTCTAGCGAAGCCATGCCAGTCTTTGTCTTCAGGACTATTTCTAGTAATTGATATAAGTTTCTTTGCTATATCATCTAAAGACTCTACTCTTATATCTTCAGATGTATATGAGCCTACTCTTTTACCTATAGCGCATCTTACATTAAATATAGTGTATTCTTTTTCTATAATTCTATTCACAGTATTGGAAGCAATCTCTGTTTCTATAACTTTAGTCTTTACTCCATAGAATTCTGCTTCAGAAGCCCCTAATTCAATTACTTTTCTAATGATTTTTTCACCGATTTCTTTTAGAGTAAACATTTCATCTACCACCTCCAATAGTTATTTTCTTGACCCTAACATGAGGGCCTCCATCACCAACACGTACTAACTGACCTCCTTTACCGCATCCTCCAAAAACACTTGTGTGTATCTTTAGATCGTTAGCGACAGCATCAACATTCTTGAGTGTTTCAAGAATATTTCCTGAGAGCATTACTCCGCGAACGAGCTTTGTTACTTCCCCGTTTTCTATTATATAGCTAGGTCCTGCTGTAAAAGTAAAAGTACCCATAGCAGTATCTACTTCTCCTCCAAGTGCTCCACGGCCTCTAATGTAGAGACCGTACTTGATGCCTTCAAAAAGTTCTTCAACTCTATGGTCGCCCGGCATCATATATGTATTTGTTTGTCTCACGAGAACAGGTGATGAATAGTACATTGCCCTAGCATTACCTGTAGGTCTGCCACTTAATTTACGAGCAGTATATAGGCTATGTAAATATGATTTTAGAATACCTTTTTCAACAGTTATCGTCTTTTCTTTCCTAGTACCTTCGTCATCGTAGGGTACGTAGTATCCTCCCTCAATTAACCCATCGTCAACTATAGTTACGTATTCGCTTGCAACTCTAGTACCCAATTTACCCAGTAAAACACTATCTCCTGAATGAACTATATCTCCTTCTGTTGCATGACCAAAGGCTTCATGAAGCATTAAACCAACCATTTGATTATCTAATACTGCAGTATAAACGCCAGGCTTAACAGCAGAGGCTTGAGCAGCTTCACTAGCTAGCTTAGATACTTCTTCAACAAAATTATTCCAGTCATTACCTTCGATAAACTCCCAGCCTGCAACTCTACTAAGAGAATCATAGACTCTCTCCATAATCCCATTATGAGAAGCAACACTTAAGTTACCTAAGCCAATAAGCCTTACAACGACTTCTACTTCATCACCTAAGTTAGTAACTACAGTCCTTCTATCAAGCTCTGATCCAAGAAAGGTAACTACATTCACTACTCCTTTTACGCTTCTCCCAACCTTATTTGCCTCCATAATAATTTTTATTTTCTCACTTGAATCAACATCGAATGGATCTACTTTATAAGAACTAATTACTCTATCTTTGTATATATTTCTCTCAGCAAATTCTACTTCGCTTCCACTTAACTTCATAGATTTAGCTATTTTAACTGCTTTTTCAACAGTTTCTTCAATAGATCTAGGTGAAAAATTATTTGTAGAAGCAAAGCCCTCGTATTTATCAATTATAACTCTAACACTAAGTCCGTTCCTTCTTTCAACACTATATTCTCTCAATACACCATTATCTACTACAATTCTCTCATAGATCCTTTCCTGAACTCTTATAGAAACATAGTCAGAACCGTAT
>WAML01000047.1 GCA_015522345.1 Desulfurococcales archaeon | reverse complement strand
TAACAAGAGTATTTATGGTGAGTGGGTAAACATTGTCCGGTACGGTGAAATCGCTGTTAAAGGTAAGGAAACGAGAAATAGAATGGAAAAGAGGCTTAAAAGAAACATTATAGATGCACTGAATAAGAACAACGTAAAGTATAGGTCTGTGTCTAGAATATATGGTAGAATAATTGTTAATAGCTTTGATAATGAAGAAGAATGTAATAGATCCGCGTATGTATTATCAAAAGTCATGGGTGTCGTAAGTGTTTCGCCAGCTGTGAAAACGAAGTTTACTGGATTAGACGACCTAGTTAATAAAGCAGTTAAATTCTTTATTAAAAGAATTAATGGGGATACTTTTGCTGTTGAGGTTCATAGAGTTGGGCAACATAGTTTTACTAGTATGGATGTTAAAAAAATTGTTGGTAAAAAATTAGTTGAGCTAAGTAAGCTAAAGGTGGATCTAGAGAATCCAGAATATACCGCGTATATAGAGATTAGAGGATCTACAGTTTACTTCTACGATAAAATAGTTAAGGGGCCTGGAGGACTACCTATAGGTAGCGAAGGTAAAGTTATTTCTCTATTTTCTGGAGGAATAGATTCTCCTGTAGCGTCTTGGCTTATGATGAAAAGAGGCTGTGAAGTAGACTTCTTATTATTTGATATTGGTGGAAGAGAGCAGGTTGAGAATGTATTGCTTGTAGCAAAAGCATTGATTAATAGATGGGGGTATGGGTATAGGCCTAAACTATATGTGATTAATTTAAGACGCTTAATTCCGAAGATAGCACTTTATGTTCCAGAACACTATATCGTCATTATTCTTAGGAGGTTAATGATGAGAATTGCTAGTATGTTAGCTAGGAAAGTAAATGCAAAAGCTCTGGTAACGGGAGAAAGTCTTGGACAAGTGGCTTCGCAAACATTGGATAACCTCTATACTATTGATGAAGCAGCTGATATTCCTGTATTAAGGCCGTTAATAGGTTTTGATAAAAATGAAATAGCTGAATTAGCTCGAATAATAGGTACTTATAGTTATTCAATAAGAGTAAAAGAATATTGTCTTGTGGGTACTAAAAAAGTTATTACAAGGGCTTCCCTAGAAAAGGTTAGGGAAATAGAAAAACGAATGCAGATAACCACCGATGATCTAATGAATTTAATTGATTCTATGGAAGAATATGATTTATGGAATATAGATATAGAGGATCAGTTGGAGTCTCGTAGATTATCTCGTAGGCTAAAATGTAAGGCTTGAATTAGTCATTGAATAAACTAAGTCCCTCTCTTATTTAGCTTGTTTAATACGTGTTCTTCATATATTCTCCAAGCATATCTTTCATCTATTGTACCTTCAACTATTGCTCTTCCATCTCTGAAGATTGTAAGGGTTATTTCGTTATTTACCTTTATTTTTACAGCATAAGGATTTAAGGCAACTATTGTTTCTTCACTGAATAGTTTTGAGAATTCTTTAGGGTCGATTGTTATATTTGAGTATGGTATTATTTCAACAGCATTTGTGCCACAAATTCTTGCTATATTTCCTTCTAGATATTTCTTGCCTTCAAGGAATTCAAGTTTTCTATAAACACAGGCAATGCATTTATTGTTTTTATTTACTTTAACTTTATTTACTTCTAAATTTTTTCCATCGACTATGTAGAGTGTGTTGTAGTCTACTTTTAGACCTAATATGTATTTTAATAATAGTGTTACCGATATAGATGATGTAAGTGCTACTACAGTATTCACTACTCCTAGTACTTCACAGGCACCTCTTCTTTCTTCTTCTCTTTCTAGTAATCTAGTTGGTGTAAGGCATCTAAAGCAAGGGCCTTTATCTGGTTTTATAAACATAGTGTTTCCATACCAGGATACTACTCCAACAAATATCCATGGTCTATTATATTTTATTGCTGCATCGTTTATGATGAATCTTGTAAGAAGGTTATCGGTTCCATCGACTATTACATCTACGTCCTTGATGAAATTAGATATATTATAGGGTGTTACTTTTGCTATAACTGGTTCTACTTTAATAGTGGGGTCTATTTCTTTAATTCTTTCTGCACAAGCAATTGCCTTTGGAATAGCTTTTTTAGCATCTTCGTATTTAAACAAGTATGTTCTAGGTAAATTACTTATATCAACAAAATCTCTATCTATAACTCTTATGAAACCTATTCCGAGTCGAGCAAGAAGTTCGGCTTGAGCGCTCCCAGTTGCACCACAGCCTATAATGGCTACTCTAGTCTTCCTTATCTTAGCTAATCCTTTCACACCAATATCTCTTACAAGGATTTGTCTAGAAAATCTCTCTATAATTTCTGGCTCTATCAAAATATATACCCCCATTATCTCCTATAATAACAGGGTTATATATAATTTGAAAAAGATTATATACAGTGAATAATATTTTGATAATAATACCTAGAGTAAAAATCCATCTACTTAAATTACTTCACCCACTTCATCCTTATAGTTTGGTTGTTTCTACTTATCATTTCAAGGACTATCCTTTCAAACTATATTCTATAGTTCTCCTTCTGCTACACTATATTTTGATGCTATGTTCTTTTCTATTCTATATTGGCTAGTAGTTTATGATGTTTTTACACGTCTTCATGTATTGATGCAAGTATTAACTTTAACTTAGGGCCATCTGGCTACTTCGTTAATTCCAGTGATAGCGCAACCATTTCTTTTAACTTTACATGCTTCTTTCTTTTCCCTATACTTTTTCAGATATAATCTTTGGTGCTTCTTCGGTTAAAGCTCTTAATTTCTTCTCGAACTATTTTGAGAACTGGTGTGTACAGTACACTAGTTTTCTGGAATTAAATGCTGTAGTTTAAAAAGTGTTTGGAGAACTAGTTGATCTATCATATTTGATAACTTATCTAGTTTTTAGCATACTCTACTTCCCCATGAATCGGTTCCTTCACTTCCTTTAAGATTTCCTTAGACATCTAGGCTCTCACATATTTGGTTTAAGACTAATTTTGATATACTTCAATGTTTAGATAGGATTAGTGCTATTAAGCCTAATGCTGCAAGCGTAGATCCATCATCACCTATACCTACTATAAGCCATAATGGTATCATGCCCATAAGACCTAGGATCATGGCAGATAGTTTAATAACTAGTGCAATTAGTAACGAGACATATATTGATTTAATATATTTTCTTGCCTGTTTTATCAATAGTGGTATAGTCTCTACCCCTTTGACTAGTACAACATCACCTATGTTTGATACTACACGTAGGCTACCAATAGCTATACCTACATCTGCTTCAGCTAGAGCTTCTACGTCATTAATTCCATCGCCTACGAAAGCTGTTTTACCATATTTCTTCTTCAGTTCTATGACTAGCCTTCTTTTATCGTCGGGGCTTAATTCACCATAATACATGTCTACACCTAGATACTTAGCAATCTTTTTAACTCTATCAACTCTATCGCCACTAGCTATGACTAAATTCAAGCCTGCTCTACGCAGCTCTTTGAATATTTTTCTTACTCTATCTGAAACTTCTTCTTCTAGACATACTACACCTACATGCGTCTTGTTTACTGCTACATATACTTCTCTTTCACCGTCACCACATACCCTACCACTTACATTTAAGGACACACCTTGCTCTTTAAGGAACGTATTTGATCCAACTAGGACTTCAAAGCCGTTAATCAATGCTTTTAAGCCTTTGCCCGGATATTCTTCAGCTTTAGTTGGAGTTAAACTGCTATACTTAGATAGAGTTAATGCTACTGGATGGTTACTAGCTTTTGCTGCTCCTCCAGCCAGGTTTAATACTTCTTCTCTACTACGGCCTCCATAAACATATACTCTTGTTACCCTCATGTCGCCTAATGTAATTGTACCCGTCTTATCAAATACCATAACCTTAACTTTACTTAGATCTTCGAGAACTCTCCCCCCTCTCACAACAGTTGAGCGTCTAGCAAGTAATGCTATGGATAATGCTGTAGCGGTACTAGATGCAATTATAAAGGCACTGGGACAACCAGCTAATAGTATAGCTAATGCTCTATAAGGTGGTAGTATGATGGCAGCTATACCGAAAACTCCTAGTACGAGTAACGTATAGGGTTGAGAGAATCTTTCAATAAACTTTTGTAGAGATGCTTTCCTTTCTAAAGCTTTCTCGGCTTCAACAATGAGTAATTGTAATAGTGACTCACTAGGTTTTCTTAAAGCTCTAACTCTAATTAGTTTAGCTTTATTTATGTAGCCACTCGTAACATAGTCTCCTTTACCTAGGGGGGTCGGCTCGGGTTCGCCAGTGATATACGATGTATCGAATACTGATTCGCCTTCAACTATAACTCCGTCTACAGGCACCACTTCGCCAGGTTTGATTAATAATATATCGCCAACATTTACTTCACTTAGTTTTTTCTTAACAATATTATTATTTATTTCAACGCTAACCTCGCTTGGAAGAAGCTCTCGTAAACCAACTAGTTTTCTCTTAGCATACTTTTCAGCAAAATGTTCTATAAGCTCTGATATAGAGTATAATGTGAAGATGAGGAATCCTTCTAGAATTGCATGAAGATACCAAGTAGCAAGACCTGCTACACCCATCAATAAGTCTACTGTAAGTCTACGTTTTAGTAAAAGCACTACAACCATTCTGGAAAGTATTACCAATGATATAGCCAACAATACATAATCCATTAAATAGTAGTGAAGACCCAATACCGATAAGAGAAGCATAAGTATACTAGTAACACCAATAGCTACCCACAGAATAGGAATACCCTCGTCTTCATGACCATGTTTACTATCGTAACCCATTAGCCAGTCCCCCTAGCCAGACTACCCTAAGTGATATAATAAGTCTTTTTATTAAACTCTAGGATGAGTTATTATATAAAGATTATTAACTGGGATTGTACAAGTTATTATATGGGTGACTACCCTATGCCTATAATAAGTATATCACTACCAAGTAATCTACTAGATAAAATAGACGAATACATTAGGGAATACGGGTATACTGGGAGATCAGAGCTGATAAGAGAAGCTTTGAGAGAATATCTTTCACAGAGATTCCCTGAAGAAACGTTTACGGGTAGGATATACGCTATAGTAATCATATTAACTAACCATGAGCTAAGGCCATCGGTAGACCAGAAAGTAATTGATACTATTCATACATTTCAGACCATGATTAAATCGTTTTATCATCAACTACTTGAAAAAGGTTGGTGTTTGAATATAGCTATAGTTGAGTCTACTTGGAATGAAATACAATTACTAGTAAAGTCCTTACGCAAAATACAGGGTGTGGATAATATATGGTTTATACCTTTAAGAATAGACTGATTATTCAAGCTTAGTAACTATTTCTAAACCCTTATCTGTCACAATGAATGTGTCTTCGCGTTTTACTTGTCCTACACCCTTTAATACTATAGGTGCATGTATGAATGCTACAACCATTCCCCGCTTTATTTCAGTAAATCTATGCTTAG
The DNA here is from genome assembly GCA_015522345.1 of Desulfurococcales archaeon. Classification (GTDB taxonomy): domain Archaea; phylum Thermoproteota; class Thermoprotei_A; order Sulfolobales; family Desulfurococcaceae; genus WAML01. The sequence continues at coordinate 1,306 of WAML01000047.1, read as the reverse complement.
GCATAATAGTAGTTATAGGTGGCTCTTCTATTTGCAGTCCAACACCATGTAAGTATCCTACTACTCTATGATTTATTAATCCATATTTACGGTATATGTTATCTAACTCCATTATAACCTTTATGGGTTTTACGCCAGGCTTAGTTAGCTCTAATGCCTTAACATATACTTCGTCCATACATTTTAATGCCTTTTCTCCTGCATCGCTTTTACCTAAGAGTATAGTTCTTGACATATTAGTGTAGTAGTGATTATAGTCTATTCCAAGTACTATGGTAATAGCTACATCCTCCCTTACCTTTATGTCTCTAAATGGTTCTGCATGAACTCTAGGGTTAGGGCCTACGTTAACGTATACCTTGGGTTCTTCTGAGCCAAGCCTATATGCATGATAGTATGCTTCTCCTGCTATTTCCGTTTCAGATACCCCAGGTTTAACAACGCTTAGGGTTTTCTCCATTACTTTTACTGCTATCTCTCCTGCCCGCTTTATGGCCTCTAATTCATATTCGTCTTTAATCATTCTCATCTCGTAAACTATATCTGATATATCTACTACCTTAACTCCAGGATTCAAGCGCTTAAACATTTCAAAGAATACTATGTAAGCATCTCTCTCAATTCCATATTCGAGTCCAACGACTTTGTACTTGTTATTCCTTATAATACTTGATACTTTAGCCATGAGGTCTCCTCCATCTTTAAATGTTACTATGTTTCCTATCCAAGTCCTACTAGCTAACTCCTCTTCTTCACCTTGAGCTGCAAAGAGTATTGGCTCGTCATTAGCTGGTACTAGTAATGCTGGTCTAAGCCACTTAGTGCCAGTAAAGTATGTATAAGTTGACTGTACACGTATCATAGCAGCATCTATGTTCTTTAACCTAAGCTTCTCTTTAAATGCTTCAAGTCTTCGTCTTAATACTTGAGGTGGAAATCTTAGCCTACTCAATCCCAACACCTATATTCCGCGTGTCATATTGGAAACCAGCATATATAAGCGTTACTCTAAACAAGGCTTATACTACTCCATAACCCTGGATAAGCTAAAGACTGAAACTAAGAAAAGAACTAGTACCCAAGAAGGAATTGAGCCTGCATAAATAATGAGGAGAACATTTGTGGAGATTATTAGCTTGGATTAGCCTAGGTAGACTATGTTAGTAAAACCATTGATTTTAAGCATGTTTATAAGGTTCTTAACTACTTCCTCATTAACTGTTTTGTTTTTAAGAAAACTGTTTGCTACACCATGAGGTCTAAATTTTATTATTCTTAACCTGACGTTACTATTAACATGCTCTTT
>WAML01000046.1 GCA_015522345.1 Desulfurococcales archaeon | reverse complement strand
GGTTTCGTTACTACATACATAGTATACAGTTTTTCCGCAATAACATAGGACTTGACTTCACACATACGGCTACAATACAATATTATTTAAATAAACTAGTATAGATCCTTTATATTTTAATTATAGCACTTGACTACTTCATTATCAAATTATTATAGTATGTAGACTTCGTTAAAATAGTGTTAGATTAGTCTATATCCAGGCATGTTGTTTATATATTTGACTATATTTTCTTTCTTTAATAACTTCTTGAATTCTATAATAGGTTCTCTATCTACTCTACTTTTTAGAGTGTAGCATTCATAGAATTCCCATGTAATGTGTATTTGTTTTAGTCCATACAGTTGTGCAGCATATTTTAGCGTTAGTCCTGCATCTGCTTTCCCGGATGCAATGTATTTAGCTACATCTAAGTGTGTATATAGTTCTGTTTCATAGCCTCTTATTCTATTCTTATCTAGTGTAATCCCGTGTTTCTTAGAGAAAGACTCTATTACATAGTCAAAGTATATCCTAGTGCCGGAGCCTTTATTTCTATTAACGATCCTTATTCTTCCTTCTAAGATCATCTTTAATAATGTATTTAGGTCATTTACTTCAATACTAGGGTTTAACGCAAAGACTAGTTCTCTACGGTAGCCACCTATATGCAAAGGCTTGTCTAGTAAAACACTTTTTTCTACAAAGGATTTATTATAGGTCTTCGTACCTGGATCGAATAAGTGTATACAAGCAATATCGGTTTCCCCTAAAGCTAGAGTAGCTAGTGCTCTAGATGATCCGAGGCACAAGCCTTCTACATTATAACCCTTCTTCTCCATAACCCCGAGTAATACTTCAAGCAATGGATCATGGCTATAGGCGACCCTAATACTCGGCTCTAGAGATACATACTTAACTGGAGTAGATGGCTTTAGATGTATAGGCATTCTTTTTTCAGCTACTGTGTAGATCTCGAGTAGTTTCTTAGCTAATTCAGTTAACTCGGCTCCACCACCTCCACTACCGCCTCTACGCGTAACAATTATTGGTTCACCAAATACTCTCTCAATACGTATTATAGTCTCCCATGCCCGAGAATACGGTATGCCTAGAGAACGAGCTGCTGCAAGTATAGAGCCTTTTTTTCCAATAGCCTTTAATAAACTAGCTATTTCTGAATCAAGAACTTTAACGCCATTGTATTCGATCACTATATTATATTTTATAACTAGTTTATTAATATCCAAAATACTCTCCACTATAGTTAATGAAGATGTTTTCTTATAAATAGTTATCCGTTATCGGTTATCCGATAACGATATATACTTTAATCAAAAATATACTCCTCGGTGCCTAAATTTGAAGAAGATTATAATTGCAGTCTTACTAGCTATAGTTTTGTCCATTGTTATAGGATATTACATATTTTATGTGAGTCATAGTGGTGTAAGGATAAAAGTTACTACTACAACAAGCCTTTATGCAACTGGGTTATTGGAGTATTTAACAGATAATTTCAAGAAGACACATAGTGGTGTAGAAATAGACTTCATACCCGTTGGCAGTGGTGAAGCACTGAGGCGTGCAGCCGATGGAGAAGCATGTATGGTGTTTGTGCACGCTCCTTCTCTAGAGAAAGAGTATATTAAGAAAGGAGTTTTAGTTAATGGCCATATATTCGCCTACAACTACTTTGTACTAGCTGGTCCATCTAATGATCCAGCTGGTGTTAGGAATGCTCATTCTATTCTTGAGGTTTTCCAAAGAATATATGATGCAGGCGAAAAAGGTTTGGCTAAATTTGTTAGTAGAGGAGATAACTCTGGTACACATGTGAAAGAGCTATCTATATGGAGTAAGGTAGGGCTTAAACCACAGGGTAGGCCATGGTATCTTGAGACAGGTAGTGGAATGGCACAGACACTTATTGTAGCTAATGAAGAAAGAGCGTATGTGTTAACCGATATAGGTACTTATCTAAAGTTTAAGATAGAAGGAAAGATACCAAATCTAGAGATACTATATGAGAATGACACAGAGCTACTAAATATCTATAGCGTGTACCTTGTATCAATGTGTAGTGGTAGCGAGAGAGAAGCGGCTCTAGAATTTCTAGAATTCGTTATAACCGAGGGCCAAAACCTCATAAATAGCTATGGCATAGACGAGTATGGACAGAGGCTCTTTAACCCAGCTATAAATGATATTGAATGGCTAAAGAAGATGTGGGAGATCTTGAGTACTGGATAAAATTCCTTTGTCTAACAAACTGTTTTTATTTCTTTATGAGATATATTTAATAAAGTCAAATATACTGTATTTAGCGAGGTGCAGTAATTGTATAGTGAAGTAGTAGAGATAACGCTAAGATCCATATGGGTGTCTGGTACGGCAACTATTATTGCATCTACGTGGAGCATCATTATAGCATATATTATGTCTAAGAAAGAATCTCTAGCCAAATACCTAGTTCCATTATCTGAAGCACTAATTGGTGTTCCTACAGTACTCATAGGGCTTATACTATATATACTCTTGAGCAGTAGAGGTCCTCTAGGATTATTTAAGTTACTCTATACACCGCAGGCAATAATAATTGGAGAAGCAATACTTGTGACACCACTAATGATCTCTATATGCTATAGAGTAATACATAGTAACTGGCTGGTCTACGGAGAATTAGCGTTAAGCCTTGGAGCTACAGAAAAACAGACTATATCAATAGTGTTGAAGGAGTCTATACCAGGGATTATAGCTGCTTATGCAATGAGTTTTTCTAGAGCTATAGGTGAATTAGGCATAGCTTTAATGGTTGGAGGAAATATACGTGGACTAACAAGAGTTATTTCAACAGCTATAGCTCTAGAAGTTTCTAAGGGAGAATTCGAAAAAGCGATCGCTCTAGGAGCTATACTAATAGTTATTGTAGTAGCTGTATCCTTTGGCTTAAGAATTCTAAGGAGGCTTGGCAGGTAATGAGTATACTCCTTGACAACATATGGTTCAAATACCCTATTGATGGAAAATGGGTTATTAAAGGAGTTTCCCACGAGATCAGGGATAGAGTCGTAGAAGTAATTCTAGGACCCAATGGAAGCGGTAAAACTACTCTACTAAAGATCGCCGGCCTAATATACAAGCCGTTAAAGGGAAAAGTTATTGCATGGGGACATGATTTCTGGAGACTAAAGAATTCAGCAGCAGTAGCGATTAGGAGGAAAATAGTATATGTTCATGAAAAACCAATTCTATTGAAAGGAAGCGTCTTCCATAACATAGCCTATGGACTATACCTTAGAAACTATGGATTCAATGAAGTAAAGACTTTAGTTGACAGAGTTTTAAGAGAATACAATCTGCTCTATCTCAGAGACAAAGACTCTAGGAGTCTTTCAGCAGGAGAAGCCCAAATAGTCTCTATACTTAGGGCTATTGTACTAGAGCCTGAGATACTCTTACTCGACGAGCCTCTGGCTCACCTAGACATAGATAAGAGGAGGATTGTAGTAGAAGCTATTAAGTCTCTTAGGAGAAACGGTAGTGGAATAGTTATTGCTACCCATGACATGTATCTTGTAGAAAGACTAGCTGAAGATATCTACATGTTGAAAAACGGTGTTTTAACAAGGATATCTAAAGAAGAATTAATTAAACTACTATAGCACACTATAGAATACGCGTTCAAGCATATACTGTTTCCCCTATCTCTTAATTAATGGAGTAGCGTTTGTTCGTGGAAAGAATTTTTATTAACTCACAATATAGTTCTTATTGGAATTCTGTTATGAATAGGGGCTGGTATATTGGGTGGAATATTCGGTGTTTTATGTAGAGATAGAGTTGGCAAAGGAGTTGTTGTCGAAGGTCTTAAAAGGCTTATTTATAGAGGATATGATGGTGTTGGTATAGCATTTTTTGATGGAGAAGGAAAAATAGTTATCAGAAAATACCCTGGACACTTAGATGTAGCATTAAAACATATCGACTTAGTCAACATACCATCGAATATAGTATTGGGCCATACTAGATATGCTAGTCGCGGCTGGCCTGTATACGAAAATACTCATCCATTAACTGATTGTAGCGGTGGAATAGCTGTTGTAGGAGACGGCGTTATTGAAGAATATGAGGAAAAACGTAGGATATTAGAGAAGAAAGGGCATGTCTTTAAGTCTAGGACTGATATTGAAGTGTTTGCTCATGTTTTCGAGGACTACTTAAGAGAAAACGATCCATTGAAGTCGATAGCTCTAGCGGCTAGAGAATTAAATGGTGTCTACGCTATCGCTTCTCTAGTTAAAGGATATAATAAAATATACATTGTCAATCATGGTCAATCGATTGTAGTGGGTATTAGAAGAGATGGTAGTTGCGTATATGTGTCAAGTGATATACCTAGTTTATATGGATTCGCTGATGAAGCTATAGTATTGGATGAAAATAGTGCTGCTGAAGTAGGATTAGATAATGTAGAAATTATCGATATCTATAGCTTGTCTAGAGTTACAGAAGTTACTAAGAAACGAGTCAAATACCCAGTAGAGGTTATTGATAAAGCAGGCTATCCCCATTATATGTTGAAGGAGATTTATGAGATTCCTGAAGCTCTCTTGAGGACAACATATACTCTTATGGAGAAGTATCTTAGACTAGCATCAATGATTGTTTACGGAGCCAAGAACGTCTATATAATAGCCAATGGCACGAGCCTCCACGCTGGACTAGTTGCATCTTATTACTTCGCTGATCTAGCTGGTTTAACAGTAAATGTTGTTAGTGCAGCAGAGTTCCCATATTATGTGCTAGAGAATATTTCTACAGGCACTGTTGTTATAGCTGTTAGCCAGAGTGGTGAAACAAGTGATGTTATAAGGAGTGTGAAATTAGCTAAACAACGTGGTGCAGTAATAGTTGGTGTAACAAATGTCGTGGGGTCACGGCTAACTCTTGAATCAAATGTTTATCTACCAGTTGGTGCTGGCCCAGAAATAGCTGTTCCAGCTACAAAGACATTTACATCAACACTTGCTGCACTAGCTATACTCGCTGGCTATACAGGACTATACACTGGCGTCCTTAGTGAGAAAGAACTCGAGAGCATATATAGTGAATTAAGGTCTTTTGCTAAGGAATTAGGTAAGAATATAGAGAGAATAGACTATGAAGCAAATTCTATAGCTGAAAAACTAGTTAAATGGAACAACATGTACGTCGTTAGTAGTGGAATTAATTATCCAATAGCATTAGAGGCTGCTTTAAAGCTTAAAGAAGCAGCTATGATGCATGCTGAAGGAATACAGTTGGGTGAACTAAGGCATGGACCTATGGTGCTGGTTGAAGAAGGATACCCAATTATATTTATAAAACCTTTTGAAGAAACAGCTCTCGAGCTCTATAGTAGAGTTGCTAATGAAGCACTTGCTAAAAGAGCTTTAGTTATAACTGTATCGCCTAACAACGAAGGCTTTGGATCCATAGTTAGAACAGTAGGGTATGTAAGCAGGTTTATAGCACCAATAGCATCAATTATACCTCTCCAGCTCATAGCTTATAGAATAGGCTATAAGAGAAAACTACCAATAGATACACCACCGAGTCTAGCTAAAGCTATAACAACATAGGCTAACACTATAGGGAGTAGTAGGGTATTTAGTTAATCAATGGATGTGGTAGCGTATGAAGCCATTGATCCAGTTGCAAAAGGTAGTGAAGATATATAGAGTAGGCAATATAAAGACTTGGGCTTTAAGAGGCGTAGACTTAAGTGTGTATCCTAGAGACTTTATAGCAATTATGGGGCCTAGCGGTTCTGGTAAAACAACTTTATTAAATATGATAGGTTTACTGGATAGACCTACTAGTGGGAAAATACTGATAAAAGGAGTTGATGTATCTAAGCTTTCTAGTAAGAAACTAGCTTTCATAAGAAATAAAGTAATAGGCTTTGTATTTCAGCAATTCAATCTAATAAATAGGCTTACTGTACTAGAGAATATCGAGTTACCATTAGTTGCGAGAGGTATTCCTAGGAGCAAGAGAATAGTTAAAGCAAAAGAAGCGTTGATTAAAGCAGGAGGAGAACTTTCATGGCTTAAAAAGAAACCTAATCAATTGAGTGGTGGTCAGCAACAACGTGTAGCAATAGCTAGAGCTATAGTGAGCGATCCAGAGGTACTGCTAGCTGATGAACCAACAGGCAATTTAGACAGGAAATCATCTAAGACAGTTATGGAAGCATTTATTTCACTAAATAGAATGGGCCAGACAATAATAATTGTAACACACGATCCAGAGATCGCTTCCTGTACTAACAAAATACTGGTGATAAGAGATGGAGTTATTGTAGCCGAGGAAAAACCCGATAAAAACGAGTGCATTATATATAAGGTATAGTTTTCCCTAAATACTAGGATATCTATTCTAAAATATTCATGTCTACAGCCTCAATTGTTTAGGTAAAAGATATATTCGATTAGAATATATACAGACTAGATAGGTTTCCAGGTATTAAATCATTGACTGTACAGAATTGTGTGGGTGTATTTAAATGTATAGTACTAGTAGAGTTGGTTTAGCAGTATTGTTTCTTCTACTAGTTTTGCTCACGGGATTAACTTACTATCCTACACCAGTATTGGGTGGTAGTGTATTTTCTGTTGTTTCTGTTAACTGGTATTCATCTGTTGGTAAACCCCATGTATATCCTGGTAGTACTAATACACTACTTGTTGTAGAGATAATGAATTCCTAT
>WAML01000045.1 GCA_015522345.1 Desulfurococcales archaeon | reverse complement strand
AAATATAGGAGAATATTCAATTTAGTGAACCGGTATTTCTATATTTAAGGAAGATACACATATAAATTAACTAAGTTAACTAGTTTAACTGGGATAACTAGATGAACTATCTTAATCGACATAAAAGAACCAGGGTAATTGCAATAAAGAATTTTGATGAAGAACTCTATAAAATAGTTAAAATGATTGCTGTACTTGAAGGTAGAACAATTGCTTCAATATTTGAAGAAGCTATACGTCAGTGGCTGGAGAATAAAGTTGATTTGAAGGAAATTAAGTTATGGATTAAACTAGAACAAGTATATAAAGAGAATCTTGAGTTGCTAAAGGAACACGAGTCTGTACTTAGAAAGAAGAGTAAAGGATACGTTCTCATATGTGACGGGCGTTTTATAGATTTCTTAGAGAGTTATGAAGAGAGTATCAGGAAATCAAAATCTATCTGTAAAACACATGCTTTAATCATTAGTTTACCATACAAAAAACAAGAACACATAATAGATCTCGGGTTACCCTGGTGAATACATTATGAAGACTTACTTCCAAGATAATAAACTAAATTATCAACCATTTATTAGAACCTTCCTATACGACCCGCTCAGCGACAAAAGTATTGAAGTAGAACTGGTAGTCGATACAGGTTTTCAAGGAGGTGTGCTCATTCCTCTGCGCATATATGTGGAATTGGGGCTTAATCTCTTCGAAGAACCAATGGTAATAGCTCAAACAGCCGTTGGCGATAAAATAGAACTTAGAGTATCTAGAGCACTAATAAGAATTAATGACATGCTTATACCATGTAGTGCGTATACGACTTTAGGAGTGAAAAAGGCCCTACTTGGGAGAGAGGTTCTTATGAAAACAGGGTTGCTTTATAAACCTCCCGATGAAATAAGAGTTGGGCTTAGATGATTAATGAGTGATCGTAGTATCGTGAATAGATTTTAATGTCTCAAGAGTGTCTCAAGAAGTCTCTACATGTCCTTTATTAAAAATAGAAGAGTAGTTATGGCTTGGGTGCCTGGAATGTATGTCGTAAAGACTTTATCAATAGTAATAATTATACTAATACTGGCTAGCATGTTTGGAGCTAGTATTTCAGTAGCTAGTAGCCCTATATATAGTAGCAGTAGAGAGGATGAAGATAAGTATGTTAAAGTTAATGTTACGCGTGTAGCAGAGATTATTGTTTCTAGAGTAAAGAATAAAGTGTATTTTCTATTAAAGCTTGCTAAAGAACAAGGTATAGAATTTGATGAAAACCTTAGCTTAAGGATAAATAAGACAATAAAATTGTTAGCTAAAGCTAGTGATCTAGTTGATGAAGAGCCTTTGAAAGCTGTAAAAATAGCTGTTCTAGCGAACGAAATATTCCTTCCTGTAGCTAAGTATATTCTATCGAATATCCCAGATGATGTTAAGAGGGATATTCAGAGAGATCACTTAGACAAGATAATTAGTCAACGACTTGAAGTAGTTGCATTATTGAAGAATAGGACTCTGAGATTAAAGAGTACATTAGAGATAGAAGCTTTAGACGACATAATGAAGTTGCTTGATGAAGCGGAGTCTATACTGGTGGAAGCTAGAGATCTTTTGATGGAAGGAAACTATAGTGTTAAAGATATTGAAAAAATGATTGTAGAAGCTACGAAGAAAATAGAAGAAGCAAATCGTATGATGTATAGAATAGCTGGTGGATTATGGATTCTCGCCTCTATGACTGAGAAGGCTATAGAAAAGACTATGAATTGTATAAGATTAATAGGGAGAGCAATAAATGCTACTATACGATCTATAGAGAATAACGATACTGCCAGAGCATATGAAATACTTAATGCAACTATAGTTAAAACTAGTAAACTATACGAGTATGTAAGTAGAGCTTTAGAAATAGCTTCTGAAAAAGTAGTTGGTGAAAATAACTTTACAAAAGCACTAGCTATACTACGTGATACATTAAATAATACGCTAGTTCATCTATATAAGGCTCTAGAGTATCTTAGTGAAGAAGATAGTATATCAGCTGAAACAGAACTTGAAAAAGCTTTTGAAGAACTAAAGACAGGAGTGGAAACAGCAATACCCTATATAAAATCCTCGTATAGACAATTAGAAAAGCTAAAGGAGTGTAGTGAACGCATACGCAAGGAGATAAGAGAGCACTGGAGAAGAGTGGCTGAAAAAGCTACAGCATCTATTCTCATGTGGCTCGAGAGAATGGATATTAGGCTTAAGATAGCGTATAGGCTTTACAAGAACGGCAAGATCTCTGAAGAAAACTTTACAAGAATACTAGATAGAGCTGAAGAAGTATTGCTCAAGCTTAAAGATAGATTACTTAATCTACCTAAAACACCAGAATTACTTATCAGGAAAATAGATGCTATACTAGAATGGATACAATCTGTAAAACCAAGTCAATAACACCAGCTATATCGAGTCTATAGCAAAACTGTAGACCAGGCCGACGATAACAGTCTTGGGTGTCCAATGACTTGGCTAGAGCGAATAAATTGGTTAACATAATCTTGTTTTTTACGATAGCTCATATACTATTCTCGCCTGTATTGCCTGTAGTTTCTCAGCCACTAAACATGTTTAATGGATCATTTAGTGTAGATAACGTAATCATACGTGTGCTTGAAGATGGTTCCTGTCTAGTCGAGTATTATCTAAGTGTAGAAGACTATCCTGCTGATATAGAGTTTGAAATAATGGGTAAGCCTGTTTTCGTTGAAGCATACTCTGATTCAACACCTATTCCGGTAGAGAGTAGTGGTGAAGTGATCAAATTTACTGCAATATCGAGTAAAGTAGTTGTTAAGTATTATACATTAGATCTAACCAATAAGACTGGATATAATTGGAGATTCCACGTAGTATCACAATATAGAGTTAAAGTAGTAATGCCCATGGAAGCAATGGTATATAGTATTTCTCCTGAAGACTTTGATATAGGTTTGATAGATAACGAGCCAGCCTTTATATTCAATCCAGGGGAAATTACTATAGAATACATATTGGTTCCCGTACCAAGCCAGGAAACAACAACCCCTACAGGAACAAGTCCTTTAGCTACAGGACAAACTAATGTGTTAACACAATCAAATACTGGAGACCAGGGAACATCGAGTCCTTCGCCAATAGAAGCTCTAGGCTATAATAATATTCTTAACTACATAGTATTGTCTACTATAGTGGCTATAGCTATTATTACAACATATATACTACTAAAGAAAAAACATGGTTTAGGCGGAAGCAGTATTGAAAAGCTCGATGAAATAGATAAAACTATTTTAGAGACTCTTAAAAGACATGGAGAACTAACGGCTAGAGAACTTCTAGAAAAAACGGAAATACCCAGATCAACTCTGTATAGAAGGTTAAGTAAATTAAAAGAACTAGGCCTTATAGAGACTAGAACAAAGGCTGGAATAACATATTATAGAATTAAATAAACGTATCTACTACTCAGCTAGATACAGGAAATTTCCATGCTCTCTATTATGTAGGTTATATAGATACGGGTTTATTGCGGAAACTCTATAGTATTTTATATTTATTATAAATTTATGTTAAAGTGTGTAGTAATGTATATATACTGTATTAACATATTTGTACAAACTTGGGTTAATGAGATTGGCGACTATAACTATTCGTATAGATCCTGATATTAAGAAGCGTATGAAGAGATATAGTTACATTAATTGGAGTGAAGTTATAAGACAGGCTATTATTGAAAAACTAAGAGAGGAAGAAAAGAAGAATATTGCAGAAGCTCTTCTCATTAATGAGAGACTTAGGAGAAAAGCTCCTAAAGAATGGGATTCTGTGGAGGTTATTAGGTGGTGGAGAAGGAGAAGATAGTTGTTGATGCCAGTATTATTGCAAAATGGTTTTTAGATGAAGAATATAGTAGTGAAGCACTAATGCTTAGAAATGATTATGTTAGAGGCTTATTCATTATTGCTGTACCAACATTACTTGAATACGAGGTTTTAAATGCACTAAAGTATAGTAGGGTTTATTCAATGGAGGAGCTATTGGAGATAGGTAATGCTATTAATAAATATGGTTTTCTTGTATATGAATTAGAGAATGACTACAAGAAACTAACTATAATGATCGCCGAAGAAAGTGGATTATCAATATACGATGCTGCTTATGTAGCTTTAGCAAAATATTTGAATACAAAACTGTATACAGCAGATAATGAGATAATTGAAAAATTCCCTAAAATAGCAATACATATTAGAGAATATAAGACAGGGGATGGAGGAGTCTATTAGGATAAACTGGTTCCCCCTACTATACCGAGATTTAGTAGTATAGAGTTCTTTCCATAGTTTTGATTCTAAGCAGGAAAGTCGATTATTTTGTTATTGAGATACTATTTTGCGTTTACTATTTAGCTATGTAGATGAGAGGTTTTAGTAGAGACTAACCGTATTGTATATTGAATCAAATGAGGTGGAGAAGAATATATTGATTAATAGAGTTTTTAGAGAATTCATTCGTTTATTTAATGACAGGCCTGAGGTTATTGTTTCGGCTCCTGGTAGAATAGATTTTTTGAATACTCATCAGGATTATAAAGGTCTTCCTGTTGTCTCTGTAGGGATAAATTTGAGGATGTATGGTGGAGTTAAGAAGAGGAGTGATGAGAGAGCATATGTTGTTTCTCTAAATTTATTGGATGAAGGAGTAGATTATGTTGATGTATTTAGTGTGGATAATATAGAGTTTGTTAAAGATAGGTGGTTTGGTAATTACTTGAGAGCATCTGTAAAAGTTTTGTTAGATAAAGGCTATAGGCTGAACGGATTTGTCTATATAATACATAGTAGTATACCCATGGGTTCCGGCCTAGGGAGTAGTGCAGCATTAACGACTACATTTATCTATGCTCTAAA
>WAML01000044.1 GCA_015522345.1 Desulfurococcales archaeon | reverse complement strand
GTTTAGATGCATCAATAGAGTTTGAATAAGCTTCTAGATAATATCATTCTGGATGACAAAGGGGTGCTTGAGGATGAATATTAGTTTATAGTGGGCGTTGTTGAGGGAGTTATTGAGGGTTCTTGTTCTTTGAGCCTCTTTAATCCCCTGTATGTTATCATGTATGCACTAGCCATGTGTCTGTCTAGTCCTTTCTCCCTCATTACCTGCTTGTGAGTTAAGCTACTGCTTGTCCCTCTTGGACTAACCAGTATAACCGTAAAACCCAGCTTTAACGCATCAATAACTCCATGTACAAGTAGTTGCTTCTTTGAGAACCTAGCTATCTTACGGTTAGCGTATGGATTACTTGTAAAACTCCTATACTTTATCCTTGTTAAATCCTCAAACACTACATAATCCACTCCTATTCTCCTGCACCACTTCAAAGTCTTGCTTAACGCATTAAGTCTTATCCATTTAGCTTTCTCTTTTGGAAAACCATGTGATACTACTTCGCTGTACCAAGAAGTCTTCATAGCAACTACATCAGCGTCAGCGTCAATAACAACCACATTAAGCCTATCGCTATTCAAGTCAAAACCAGCAAATAAACCGTATCCATTAGGTTTAGGTGTTGAAAAGTATTTGAGATATAGTTGTAAAGGTACTTCGACATGAATATATAGCTTACTATACTTGAAGCTTATTGATACTCCATAGCTTATCTTCCTCTGATTAGCTAGTTCTATAAGCTCATTGATTAATGAGAGATATTTCTTTCCGAAACATACTTTGAATCTCAACCATTCTCCATTGTAGTACCTTATTAGTACCTTATCAGTTGATAACAGTTTTATGTTTAGGTTTCCTCTCCATGTTACTCCTCCTCTTGACGCTATCCATTTTCTTTTAATGTTTATCTTGTTTTCATTACTTCCCTCTACAAGGAGTTTAGCATACTTGTATGCTGTCTCCCCATAAATACTGCTTGGAAGCATCCTTGCAAGCTCTTTATACGCTTCTCTTTGCTGAACCCTCTTTAATACAAGGTTTATTCCATGCTTAACTGCCTGCTTGAAACGATATGCTAGTAAACAGAGCTTCATATAGTCCTCGTTACTCTTCGGTATTAATCTACCGTTAATTGTTACATACATGAACTGTTTTACTGTCTCTTTATCCGCTATTATCCTAGGCATCGGGTTTAATGACAATCACTACCACCTCTTGTCCATGTAGATGCCTTATTTTTTCCTCAATGTCCTTGGGTATGTAGATGCATAGCTTCCTCCCACTACCCTTACTAATCTTTGCATGGAAAACATACTGCTCCACAACAGTACACCATGAATATAATTTACGTAAGACTTATATATAGTTTACGCTAAACATATGATATGGGATGGGGGGTGGATGAGCGATGACCAGTTGGGAGATAAGGATGAAGTCTCCTAAACCCCTCCGCTTTCGCTCGGAGGAGCCTAGCAGAGGAATGAGGGAGGCTAACCGGTGGAGCTAGGCTCCTGAAGAGCGGGAGCGGAGGAGCCCATGAGGGATGAAGACCCACCATAAGGGTCAGACCTCTGGAAACCTATATATTGTAGTGGAGTTACTTAACATTATTATGATTATGGATTAAAGAACTATGCCTCTTCATATAGGGCTGGAACCAGTTATACTGGTGCAGGGGGTTTGCCGATATACATCATCTATAGAGTATTGAGGAAGCTTAGGCTTAGTAGTTTGTATAGGAGAATGCTTCGGTCTCGTATAACTTTTATACTTATTTTCTTCACTATAACATGGCTTTTCAATGCGCTACTCTTCTATTATAGTGAGCACGTTGTTGCTGGGAGAGCCGACGTGGATCTATGGACTAGTTTATACTGGAGTTTAATAACAATGGCTACTATAGGTTATGGCGATGTAACTCCAGCTCGTGGACTGGGATGGATTGTAGCTGGTTTCGCAGCTATTACTGGTATAATGGCTTATACATTAACAATATCAGTTATAGCTGATATATTTCTTAGTACTAGTATAAAGAAGGTTTTGGGGCAAGCGCCATTGAAGAATAAGAAGATACTTGTCATAGGGGATAGCGGGTCTTGTAGAGAAATAATTGATGAACTAGTAGTTAATGGATATGGTGATGCTACTGGATGGCTTACTCCTGTTCAGCCTAGGAGTCAGCCTTCAATAGACTATATGGTTGGTGATCCAGAGGATTCTAGTATACTCGCCAGGGCAGGCGTCGATAGAGTCAATAATGTATTGTTGTGTCTAAGTGATGATAGTAAGACTATCCATGTAGCATTAATGGTTAGGAAATTGAATAAAAGAGCTAAGATCTCCGCTATAGTATCTAGTTCACATACAGAAGAATTACTTGAGGAAATAGGTGTTAGCCAAATACTATCTAATAAGCTACTGGGTAGAGCCATTGCCTCAAGCGTTTTCGAGCCAAGTATAATAGCTTTCTTAAAGGATATAGTGACTGCGAAAGGATATTCAGATTTAATTGAAGTGAAGCCCTCGTCTAAACAACTTGGTAGAACTATAGAGGAGCTAGAGAAAGAGCTCATCGAGAGTACTGGAAGGAAACACAAGATACTAGCGATCTACTGTAATGGCGAGTTAGAGATATTACCGGATCCAAGGAAAAAGATCGAGAAAGACTGTAGCCTAGTAGTTTTAACAACAAAGAAATAGTCTTCTACAATACAGCGAAAGTACTAATACAGTATATAAGATACATACACAAACAATTAGATACATGTAAATACCACACTGTAACACTTATTAATAACCCAATGAACCACAATAAATATGTAGGGTGAAAAACATGCGAGCAATATCCCCTGTCATTGCAACAGTAATAATCGTGAGCATAGCAATAGCGCTAGCAATAGCTGTAGCACTATGGATGGCCGGTATAACTACTACAGTATCACAATTCGAAAGACTAGACATAACAGCAGCATATGTCAATAGAACAGTTACCGTAGGAACAAACACTTACTATGAAATAGTTCTCAAGGTTGTAAACAAAGGTTCTTCTGCAACAACTATTGATATGATATTCATTAATAACAAACCTATAGACCTTAGTACAGGAAGCGTTGATACTCAATTGCAAAACGGAGTTACTGAGGCAAGTAATACAACGAATGCCAATTTGAATCCAGGACAAGAGACAACTATTTATGTATATCTACTGAAAGCAAACAACGCCTATTCTCCTGGACAAATAGTACAAATAACTGTCCATACTGCCAGTGGTGGTCAGTATCCGAAAGCCATCAGTCTACCGTAAAGGAGTAGTGAATTAGGCTTAGGTATCTAGAAGTTAAATTTTAATTTGTTAATAAATTAAATATTTTTTACCAGAATGTTTCGTCTGCTTCTACTCCTACTATTATGCTCCAGCTACAGGGTCCATAGTACCATTCTATTTCGAATTTGAATGCTATTTTTAGTGCTGAGTATACTATTATGTTGTCTATATTTATGCTTGATATTGTTGCCCATAGGTGTAGTCCTATTGGGTCCCCATCTGCTGAAGTTCCTGTCTGCATGTATGGATAGTTTACTGCTATGTCTTTTGCAAATAGCATTAGTGATCTATAGGGTATCTTGTATATTGTGTAGCTTACTCCCCCTCCATAGTAAAATGTTGATATTGCTCTAGAGTCTATAGTATAGTCTACTACGTTTTGTAGAGACTCTAGGTACTCGAAGGTTTCACTATAAACACTTATGTATAGATCCTCTTTTGGCACTAAATAGTAGAATTTATTCCCATCAATATTTACGTATGCAGTAATATTTATTGGGAGATATAAGCCATCATCTCCGAAATCAGCTGATCTAAACTTCATTATGTAGACTGCTTCTATAGTTCTATTAAATACTCTATGTTCTCCGTAGGGGGAAACTATATCGATAACTATGTGGACTCCTACAACTCCTTTACCTATGGATACATGGTTTACAGTGGATATAGTTACTCTATAGTATCCAGTTGACTCCACTATATTAACTATGTATCCATCTCTACGTTTGTAGTTGGCCCAGTTATCTAGTAGATAGTCGATAGTGTTATCTATTACTTTAGAAGCTTCTCTACTAGCAGTATCTAGTGCTTGAATAAAATTGTTTAGACTAGCATAGTAGTCTCCATAAACTTCATCGTATGTTGTATAGAAAGTGTTACTGAATACTTCTGCTGCTGTATAACTACTATTAGATAATGCGAGTAAACAAAGAGTTTCTAAGTCACTATATATTAGTACCCATTCACTTAATGTATATCCATAGAGGGATTCACTTACATGAGTAGTTCTAGTTGTAACATAGTATGTAGTTGATACTAGTAATGCACTAAGTATTATAAATGCTATTATTATTGGTATATGGGCTTTCATCTAATACCAACCTCTATATCATAGACATACATTACTCCTATACGAGAAAGTCTTGTAAAATGATAAGAGTAATATGTAAGTCTCTCTCGATCTACATTAACTATTTCTCTGCTGCAATTCATAGAGCCAATAACTCTATTGTCAAGTATATTGATTATAGTAATATTTACTTTAACAGTATCTGCACCAGAAATAGAAGCTATAGTTTCAGCTAATTCACATGCATTCCAATACGTCTTAGACCTAACGATCCTGACTACATCAAATTGTTTATACTCGAAAACCTTAGTAGTAGTTCTAGGATAAACAACAACGTATAACGTGATAAGAGTAGCTATGAATACTAAGGCAGCAATATACGCTGATATAACGATTGCTTGGCTCCTCATATAGTCCTCCTCCAAACACTAACTCTTACTTGATAATCAATCATCCCGATCCTCAAGATATAGGATATAGTGTGTATAGGCCAGTTACTCGGAGGAGTATCGCCAAAAGATATTCTGTGGTAATAAGGTGTAGCTATATAGATGTTCCCAATAGAGTCTTTGAGAACGAATAAAACAGCGTTGTAGAGTGGAGCAGCAATATCATACCTGTATAGATTTGTTTCAACTAGTGTATCTGATACTTTCCTCCATTCATCGGTGCACCAGCCGAACCAGAATTCCCAGCATCTACAGTACCTACCCCATATATCTAGTCTACGCCAGGTTTCATCATGTTTTTCTTCATATCTAAAATTAGTGGCTTGAAGCACTTGATATTCTCTGTCATCAATAGTTATTGTACCACTCTGTAGTATACTATAGTAGTTTATATCTTCGTATAAACGCGTTATAGTGTATAGATATGCTCCACAATCTTCTAGCCAAGAATAGCCGCATACATAGTAAGTCGCTCTAATTGCATGGGAGTAGCCTAAGTATCTATAAACATTCATTTTACTTGGCGTATAATAGTATATGTACGTTGTAACTACAGGGTATCCATTATAGTAGCTAGGCACTATATTTCCATTACTAACATCATTTAGTAAGTAGATTTTACCATTAATGTTCATTATATACAGTGGTTTTACTCTACTAGAGTATGCTATATAGTAGTCTATGTATTTTGCAGTACCTGTTTCAAGTATAGCCACTACAGCTATTATCGATGAATATGTTGTAGTAGTTTCGTACATGTATATTCCTTTTAATTCATTAGAATAAGTTGGTGTATCTAATGTATAGTATTCATGCACTAGTGTCGAGTATACTACTAGTATTGTTAGATTTCCTTTATCTCTTGTATAGACTCTAACTATATTGTCAGATACAGTAATATTGATTATTCCCCAAGAAACTATTTCTACATTGTATCCATAGTCTCTGTATACATCACTGCCAACTCTCTCTATAACATATTTGTTTAAGTCTATAATGGCTGGAGTAAGATTATTAGAACTAATAAGTTCGTATACTACGTTATTTATTGATTCAGTATATAGTGCTAGTACAGCAGGACTTACTCTCTCACGTGGTGGTGTATATAGTATAGTATTTATTCCAATATACATAGGTATTATCGACAACAATATTATTCCAGCTATAATATACTCTATAATTTCCTTCATGGCCTCTTTACCCCTAGTCTTGTTATATACATGTATATAGTATTGTCTATAATAGTGAAGTCTATTCTAACAATGAGTCTACTCCCGAAAATCCTATAGCCATCGACAATCACTATTTGATAGCCATTATATGTAGTATTGGTTATCCTATAGTATCCATAAACTGTTTCATCGGGTGTTATAGCAACTACATAGATACCATTGGGGTCTAGTTGAGGCAGTACCTTGTAGCGGCTATTTAGTGTTGAACCATTCCCTATGATTATATTGTATTCTGTTCCATAAGCTATTTCTAATGGGTAATCAAGTACTATAGATAAATTAGTTAGTGTTTGAAGAGCATATTTTATTTGAAGTCCTATTGACTCAGCTGTAGCTTCTAGATTATATTTTTTATTATTATACATCATTGTTGCTGTTATAGAAGAAGTCATGACCAGTACTATAACTAGTATAGCCATGAGAGCAGCAGAACCTATTACATGGACAATTATTGGTGCAGCCACTATCCTATCACCGCAACAACTTGTTTAACAACTAGTACTACTTCAATAGGTATAGTGGGGTCTCTAGAAGGCACTATATCGTCAATATTAATTACCTTTATAGGTGTATTACTTGTAGTATTCATAAGTACAAATTCTAAGTCGAGAACATTAGTCCAAGTACGGTTGAAGATGTCTCTATATGGGTTTATCATAAGATTACCCGTATAACCGTATTCTAGAATTGGAATAAGTTTTACATAGATTATTCTAATCAAGTACTTTTCTACACCACTTTCATTAATTAGATAAACTGATACGTAGTATCTTATTGTATCAAATTCTAGTATACTCTCACCATTTCTATAGTATTCTCTTATACAGGGTACAAGCCTTATATTATCTACAATAAAGCTACAGGCTCCGGGTTCTTCTCCTTGAGAACCATAGACTATATTTACTCTAGGATTCACTAAAGCTCTAAATACTCCAGCTACTATACTAGTAGGCTGGCCATCAACTACAGTATACTCCCAAGTCCCTGTATTTACTTGTAGAGCTACTTCTACATCATTGTAGCTACGATACCCTACACCCACTACTCTCGATGGTAATGTAGCTGTATAAGAATTTCCCTGGAGTATTAAATGGAAATTGTTTGCAATATTTACAAAAGTTGATTTAACATAACCATATTCTGTAGCTGCTAAGCCGATGTCTAGTGTTGAAAGTGCATAGTATAGTATTACTATGGAGATAACTATTATTGTTGAAGCCATTATTATAGTTGATATAATGTCTCCTTGAGCCCTCATATTACTACCCCTATACAGCTGGTTTAGCTAGTGCCATCCCCATTAGAGTAGACTGCATATAGGGTGTTATGAGTAGTAGTATTAGAGTTACAAACATTAGTGCTAGAGCGTGCTTAAATCCAGCTGAAACCATTCCAGCCGACACTTTTCCCGCTACAAGACCCATTATGTATACATTGAATATTATTGCTGGAAGTATGAGTGACGCAGCAGCTCTATATCCTCCAACGCTTAACACTAGTGATCCGAGGAATATGGCTAGCAATATTATTGTTGAAACAGTTAAAATACCACCTAGATATGGTACAACAAGTAGTGTTCTTAGAGATTTTTTCTTCTCATCTTCTATAGCTTCAATACTTTCTGCGAACCAAGCTAGATTCTCTAGAACCTCGATAGTACCACCACCTACTTCTATAGCATCAGTTAATGCGTAGAGCAATACTTTTGCACGCCATACAATAATCTTCTTATTAATATCCTCTATTATCTTTGCAAGAGGTATTCCAAGGCTTAACTGCATAGCTATTCTCTTCAAATACTTTGTGAATAATCCATAGTTTCTACGGGAAAGCTCTATAATCGATCTCTCAGGAGATAAACCAGTCTTCCTAACTTCCACGAGATCCCTCAAAAACCTAGTTATACCTCTTATAACCTTGTATTCTCTCGCCTTGAGTTCAGCGTATATTACTGAAGGTATTGTAGTGTATATGAAAGCCATTGTAAGCATTAATGGACCGACAATATAGTCTTCTACTCGAACAAACTTTGTAGGGAATGAGAGGAGAAGCCTAATTCCTTCAACAAAGAAGCTAGTTCTAAGTGGGTGACCATAGGGAAGCAATGAAGGAAATATTAGTCCAAAGAATATAAGGAATACCGTCAAAGGCATAGTCAATCCAAAGAATATAATGTAAGGTCTATAGTCAATCCATGGCTCTTTATACTGTATTAGATCAGTTAAATACATGATCATTGCAGAGAGGAAGGGTATGAATACATAGAGGAGTAAAGCCATACCAGGACCAGCTAAAGCAGGTACAGCAGCCATTGTTATAGAAGCGTTTATAAAGTACATTGTCGACATTGCTAGTGTAGTTAAGAGAACTAGAGCTAAGTATGCTTCAAGTAGACCAGCTAGTCTATCGGCTATAATCTTCATTTTAACTAGTATTTCGCTGAACAATAGCCTAGCTTTCTTAGTAAGATAATCACCTACATCTCCTCCTGCTCTCACAGTAGTTATATATCCCGTCAACAAGTCTCTAGTACTAGCACTAGGTGTTCTACTAGCTAGTAGTGAGAAAGCAGTTAATGGGTCTTTACCTAATACTCTAACAAGCAATATGAATCTCTGACTCAATTCACTAAACTTGGGAAAGACTGTCTTAGACCTAGATATTCTCTCAAAAGCACTATATGGTGATACACCGCTAGTAACCATTATACTTAGATATGCTGTTGCATAAGGTAATTCACCTTCTATAGCGCCAGCTCGATTAGACCCTATTATCGTTGGAAGATTAACAAGTATTACAAAGGACATGAACGGTATTAGGACAAATACTGGGAGTAAGTAGAGGGGGCCGTGGATTAAAACAAGTATTATTGCTGCAATAATATCTACTATAGTAATAACTATTGTAGCAAATCCAACGAAACTAGCATAAACTTCAGGGTATATGTGGATACCGCTCTTCCTAATACTATCTGGTAGATTAGTGTATATTTTTAGAACTCCTCTTCCCATCCATCCAAAATACCTGTAGATTGTATCCCATAGAGACATAGTAGCATCCTTCATATATTTACTGGTAGTTCATAGGTTACTTTTACGTTATACCCTCATATAAGTTTTATATACCAGAACACATATAATATTGTACTCTCTAGACACGTGCTTGAGCCTATGGATTTCTTGAACGAGGCTCTTTCGACTACTAGACTACTAGTAGAAGTAAGTATATCAATTAATAAGCTAGTAAATACAATAATTGTTTCAAAGAGTAGGAAACTGTAAATATGTACATACCCCCAACATATATATGTAGCTAGCTTAGATCATATGGTGCAAAAGTATTGAAGATCTCTGTACACAAGCTAAGGAGTATTATTGAAAGACTGAAGCTAAAGGGAGCACCCGTTACAAAGCTTCCTAGAGAAGGAATGGGTGTTGAAGAAGCTGTTAGAACTATACTCCCACTAGTAGAGCCGATCCAAGTTACTCCACGAGACCCTAGCTGGAGAGTTATTGAAAGCTACTACGTCTATAGGCCTTTCGTTAAAGTAACTATAGCTGAAACACCTGAGGGGCCAGTATACTTTGTCGAAGAATATGGTTTAACTATAGAGGATAAACTTGTACTAGACAAGCTGACACAAATACTCTTAGACGAGATCAAACCTCCTTCTAAGCCTGAGGAAATAAAGGATCTTAGAAGCTATGTATTCGAGGAAGCAAAACGTATAGCTGAGAAATATAGGACTAAACTAGGCCTTGTAGGTACACGTAGACTTAAGCTACTGTATTATATAGAGAGAAATCTACTGGGCTATGGACCCATAGACCCCCTCATGAGAGACCCTAATATAGAGGATATCTCCTGTAATGGAACAAATGTCCCCATATATGTATGGCACCGTAAATACGAGAGTATTCCAACTAATATAACTTTCTTAGACGATGACTACTTAAACGAGTTCGTTATGAAGCTAGCACATATGGCTGGTAAACACATTAGTATTGCATTCCCAATAGTAGATGCAATGCTTCCTGGCAAACACAGGCTTGCAGCAACATTTGGTAGAGAAGTATCTGTTAAAGGACCTACTTTCACGATACGTAAATTCCGTGAAAGACCATTTAGCCCTGTAGAACTAGTTATGGGAGGAACATTCAATAGCCTCATGGCAGCCTATCTATGGACTCTCATAGAACATGGAAAAACAGCTATGATAGCCGGTGGAACGGGAACAGGAAAAACTAGTTTGTTAAACGCTATAAGTCTATTCATAAAACCCGGTATGAAGATCGTTAGTGTAGAAGATACACCAGAACTTAATCTACCACATCCAAACTGGGTTCAATTAACTACACGAGAAAGCTATGTAGTTGGTGGATCAAGTGGTACAGAGATAAAGTTATTCGATCTAGTTAAGCTGAGCCTGAGGTATAGGCCAGACTACATCATAGTAGGTGAAGTACGTGGCGAAGAAGCTTTTGTGTTATTCCAGGCAATGGCTGTTGGACACGGGGGTTTGAGTACAATACATGCTGAAACACTAGACTATGCTATAAAGAGGCTTACAAGTCCACCAATGAATATACCTAAGACTTACATGAGGCTAATGAATGTATTCATACACATAAATAGAGTAATTACAAGAATAGAGAAGGGTATTGTAAGAGTACAGCGTAGAATAAACATTATACAAGAAGTAGAGGACTATAACAAATACATAACAATAGCCGAATGGGACCCTAGAACTGATCAACACAAAGTATATCTAGAGAGAAGTATACACCTCAAAGACATTGCTATGAAGAGAGGACTTGATATAGAGGATATTATAGAGGATATCTATAGGAAAGCTACAGTAATCAACTGGATGATCTACAAGAACATAACGAATGTATGGGATGTCTCAAGAATAATATTCAACTACTACTACGACCCCACAGCAGTATATGGTAAAGCACTTGAAGAACTACAGGAAATAGGTAAAGAAGAGGAAGAACTCTTAACACCTTCTACAGCATTAATGGGTTCTACAGAAACTCTTGGAGTAGGAGAAACTGAGAGAATGATATCTAGTACAGAGAGTATATCACATAATATAGAGACTACAAGGGAACTCTTTGGAAGAACTAGAGAGTTACGGAGACGATAAATTCGCAATAAGGGTCTCCAGCAGCTATACACTTTGTCTCTCTAACTTTAACTCTGTGGGGACTCCATAGTTTTCTATAGAAGCCTTCTATTACTGCTTGAGTCATATATCCTCTGCGTTTTCCTTCTCTCTTATACTTTATACACTCTATGTTATCAAAGATCCTAAATACTACTTCTCCATTGCCGGCATTATTTGTTACAATAGAGACCTTGCCCCACCCCAGAGCCTCTAAAGTATATATAAATGCTTTAGATAGAGTATCATAGTCTACTTCATCCACGGGCTCTCCATAGTATCTAACAAGCATTTCATAGAGTCCTTCACCAAGTGTATAACCAACTCTATTGAGTACCATAGCTAGTGTTATACCAAATTTATCCCTTGTCTCAAGCATTGAATGGAAAGCCGTCTGTGGAATTAATACAGCTCTTTCATCATTAACCATTATAGGGAAGAGCCTTGGAAACAGAATTCTTTCTTCGCCAACAATAGTCTTTACTTCTTCGATTCCACCTACTTTCTTAATCGCGTGCTCTACCTTCTTAACCAAAGACTTATCAGTTGCTTCAGCAATAACTACTACATGAGCTTCTGGTTTATCAGCATACGCTGGTTCTGGAGTAATTAATTTAACTATATTGAGTTTATGAGCTTGGAAAACCTCGGTTAAATCCTTTAAGAGACCAACTCTATTAGTTACGCGTAGTATGAAAGCAGCTGTAACAACACCAGCTGTATCTCTAGTAGTAACCATTGTATCTATATAGAGTGGTGTTTCGCCAGTTCTTTTCTCTGCTCTTCTAAACCTCAATAGAATCATGTTACATCACTATTAATTTAATCTCTCATTACAAACTAATAAGTTTTCGAATAAAGAATCTATCATTAGACGCTTGAAGCGAGTAGTAGTCGAAATCACACTCTCTTCACATTTACACGTACATTCTTATCTATATCAAGGATTATGAATAAAGTCTTTACTTCTTCTCTAATTCTCTCAGTAACTTCTGATATACTCTTTACGCCAAACAATTTCTTCTTCTTAACACTAATGTCAATAGTCACTATATCGTTGGTGAGCCTAGTCTTTAAATCAACTAGCTTGTATCCATGATATGCAAGAATATCTTCAATGACTTCCCTTAACTTCCTTTCAAGTTTTCTTAAGTCAATTTTCTTTGCCCGCTCCCTAGGCATTTGCTTCTCCATACGTTCTCTAAAAGACATCCTTATGAGCTCCTCTATTTTCTCAAGTTCTTCTTTAGAAATAGGTATAGTCTTTCCTCGAGGGAGTTCTCGTGTCTCTTCCTTTAATTCCTCTTCTGTAAGAAGAGCTGTTTCTTCAACTCCTATAGTAAACAATCTTATTTGTACACTAGACTTCATAATAGTCCTTATGAAATTAGCTAGAGCTCTTAAACCAACTATTCTCTCACCCTTAAGAGGATCGGTTAAAGCTACTGATGCAATTCTACCATTGTCAATATATAATACGTATCTCTTGCCATCGATATTTGATGTAATTAGGTATTCTCCGCTAGATAATCTATTTAATAAATCAATGAACTCATTTAATCCAACACTTACTCTCTTTAAAAAAGTACTCCTCCTTATAAGATCTGCTTCGAATACAATATCGTTTAACAAATCCATTTTCTTGAGTTCTAGAGGAAGCTTAGATATTACCTCATATACTTCTGGTTCACGCTTTTCGCTCAAGACTTATTTCTATACCTCTCGATACAATTTATTGTATTAATTATATACATTATGTCTACTCTACATACACGTTTAAACCGTTGTTAGAGAGTATAGGTAAGTGATTCATTAATTTTTACTCACATATAGTTTAAACACATTTATTGCTTATAAAGGTACTAGTACATGAGCTATATTCCTTACTACACTAACAACTTTCTTTTCAATCATATCCTTTGGAGTAAGCACTATAATCAAGTCTTTTTTATCGAGTTTTTGAACAATATTATATAAGACATCATATACTCTATTAAATCCATACATAAGAGTAAGGCTACCTATATTATCTATAATAACCATAAGACTAGATTTTGTATGCATTTTTATACGCTCTATAACATATGGTGTATGAACAGGATCTAATGTAGTAGTTACCAAGTACGCTCTCTTAGGAATAACTTCTTGCATTGAACCAGATGCCCTAGACGACCTAGATATATTGATAACATATACATTAAGGGAATCATACAAGAGTAAATTATTGGCTATATAATCCTGTAGTGATGCAAGAGGAGTTGTAAGTATAACTACTGTAGGAGAACGTTTATCAATTAAATCTGAAAGGAAATTAAATATTTGATTAGCTACTTCAATCTTGTCTTTAAAACCAGTGAAGTACTCTATAGATACAATTGTTGGTGTGGATAACGTCTTTTGTCCTCCTCTATACATACTTTCTTGACTAAGAGCAAAGATTGGGTGTATAACTTTCTTTAGTATAATAGTCGTTGTTTCATCGATCAATATGTTTATCTCATATAATATATTTATTAGAGCAAGCATTTTTATAATTTCTAAAATAAGTTTGAGTGAGTCAAGGACAACAAAAGACTCTAGTATACCAGCTATACCAAAACTAGTTATGCACATAGAGTAAACAATTATTTTCTGTATTCTCCTAAACTCTATTTTACTCAATAGTATATAAGCTATGGAAATTATCCATGTAGCAGCTATTGAAGATAATAATAGAATTGTTAAGAAGTACCATGGAGAAGGTATTAGGAAGATCATGTGAAGAGATATAAAGCCCATGTATAGTCCAGCGATAAAAGCTATCCATAAACCTAAAATCACTAATCTAGTCTTATTAAATATCCATAATTTACTCCTAACTCTATGCATTAAGTCCAATATATCGATACTATATTCTCTCTTAAGATAGATCGATAGAATTATCGTAGCATATAAGAGTATTGTAAACAACATTATATACTCCATAAAAGATGTTATGAGAGACATAAAGAATGAATACGCTATAGCACTTATAGCTAGTATGCCCAGTAATAATATAGAAGATAATAAAATTACTAGTATAATCCCTGGATAACCTGTTAGAGAACTAACAAATAAGTCACGTAAACTTTTTTCTTCTTCAAATAACTTTATTCTTCTCCTATAACTACTTAAGTACCTCCTATACAAACGACCCATAGATGTAATAAAGTCAGCTATTATAATAGATTTAGCTATGAATATTGTCGATAACATATAGTGTTTCGAAATAGTTATATCGAGCTCAAGTAAATCCATTATGTATAGGAACGATAGAAACATAGTTGTAACTATAAATATGAATGGAATCCACAAATATCCACCACTTGGAAACCCTTCTCTCCTATATCCTTCCTTAGTAAAAGCTATGCCCATACAGCTCATCCACTACAACTACTGGTATACAATTGCTATCCATTGCAGCATCATTGTTCCTATAATATTCTAGTGAAAAGTGAGTTATTATCGTTATTGCAGATGCCTAATAT
>WAML01000043.1 GCA_015522345.1 Desulfurococcales archaeon | reverse complement strand
TATGTCTTATACGGGTTTAATCCAGCTGACTCTCTCTTAGGATCGATGCTTTATTGGGAGAGAGACTATGTAATAGTTTCAGCATTTGTTAACCCATCTCATACAGCTAATAAAATAACAGATCTCATATACCATGAAGTACTTCACGGACTAATACGTTTAAACAATATAGAGTTACATGATGATGTAGAAGAACTTATCATAGACGCTTTAACTCCCGAGGGATATTTATCTAAATTAATAGGTCTTTCTAATAAAGTAAAGGATATTGATGAGAATAACATAACTGCATATGTCCGAGCATACTTTAGTGAAAAACTCTATGATAAAGGAATAAAATTACTTGATTTTATAAGATCGCTGAGAGAACCTGGATATAGGCTTTGATACTACTATTTTCTAGTCGCTATTATAAGGCCTATTACGAAACCTAGTGTTATAGGACCTATAGTTAGTACTCCTAGCATTGATAAGAAGTTGAGCACTACATCTTTTAACTCAAGAGCTTGAACTCCTAAATTCATTAGTACATCTTCTATAGATCCACCTAAACTCCATACATTCAATATAACACCTAGTACAATAACTCCTATTAGTGCTAGAAAATACTTAATTACCTTAGCCATATAATATCCAAGGGCTATTCCCATTAGTATTTGTACTATTACAGCAAAAGCTACCTTAGGATCACTGGTGATGAGCTCAAATAATTGTTGGTAAAGAGGCATAGTTGTTGTAGTAACATTCTCCATCGGGGGAATCAATTATCTCACCTTATTTACACTTATTATCTACTCATATTTTAACATTAATATCTAGACAATAATATATTTATTAGCATTAGTGTTGTTTCGGGAACCTATTTTATCTAAATAATTATAAGAGAAAATATAGAGGTGGATACTTCTGTTAGAAGAAGCCTTAAATCTAGGCCATTATAGATGTAGAGCAATATATAGTATATTCCCTGGTCCTCCAATAGTGTTGCTTCATGGATACATGTTTACTAGCGATGTATGGCGTAGTATAGGTTTACTAGAGTACCTTGAAAAACAGAAAATACCATTTATAGCACTAGATATGCCCTATGGAGCTAAGAGTAAATGTAGTCCACACACTAGAAACCCCGATAAAAACGTTAATGTGGTATATGAGGCGGTCCACGGAGTCTTTGGGAAAGTAAAACCAATAATAGTTGGAGCCAGTCTTGGAGGCTATATAGCGTTAAAGTATAGTGTAAGGCATCCAGTTAGAGGACTTCTATTGATAGCTCCAGTACACGTATTTGAGGATGAACTACTTAGTAAGTATGGGGAATGGAGTTTTCCCGTATACATAATATATGGTACAAAAGACGATGTTGTCTCAATAGATTCTATGAAAAAACTAGCTTCTCTAATTAAAAAATCAAAATTAATAATATATGAGGACGCTAAACATCCAGCATACCTTACTTATCCAGAGAGATTTAGAGATGATGTACTAAATTTATACCATGAAATACAGAGTATAGATTGATTAACTAAATTTCTATAAACATTTAACCTAAGTATTTTTCTTCTTCAATAATGCATAATAGAATCCTGTTACTCTATGTATATGCGGGTATGACCTCATTGTTCCAGGTAGTATGGGAGACTCTTTGAATGGTTTATCTAATTTAACTAAAGTAATACTACTGTATTTACTAAGTAGGTATTTTACAACATATTCTCCTTCAATAGGCAATAAGCTACAAGTAGTATATAGGATGTGGCCACCTGGTTTAACGATGTGATAGGCAGTCTCTAGGAGCTCTTTCTGTAACTTATTAATAGTTTTTATTTCACTTTCATTAAATCTCCAGCGAACATCGGGGTTCCTAAGTATTGCACCAGTAGAACTACATGGAGGATCAACTAATACTACATCGACTGAGTTCTTGCCCAAGATCTCTACAGCTCTTCTTGCATCACTATGGTATATTTTTACAGAATCTATAGTACCTGTTCTCTCGAGAAGCCTACGCATTCTCTTTACACGATCCTTATTTATCTCAAACGCGTGTATTCTCGATTTAAGCAAAGTTTTCTCGGCCATATAAGTAGTTTTACCGCCAGGAGCTGCACAAAGATCTGCTATTTCTATTCCCTTCCTTAACGGTAGGAGCTCTACTGCAACCATACTCGCCTCGTCTTGTGCTACTAAGACACCTGTTTCAATAAGCCTCAGTACTTCTCTACCCAAAGAACCCTTTAACCTAATAGCTTGTGGACTATAGTATCCAGGTACTACATCGTATCCGAAATCTCTAAGATACTTTATGATGGCATTCCTTGAAGCCTTCAAACTATTTACTCTAAACACATGCTCCCTCACTTTACCCTGGATATATTCTAGGAAAACAGGTATGTCTTCTCCTAACTCCGCAAAAGCTTTCTCTAAAGCTTTATACAGTTCTATACTAATACGGTACTTAGCCATAAATTCCTCATACTTGTTCTTAGGTATCCATTTAACTTTAGCAATTGAGTCAAGAGCTTTCAGTAGATTTCTACTCTTGACTTTACCATATTTTTTCTCAACAAAGTCAACAATGTATTTGTGATACTTTACTTTATGTTTTTCATAGAGTACGGTATCTAATTGCTGAATATAACAAGATACTCTTAGAATACTTCTTTCAAAACTAGGTACTTCATATACATTTATTCCTGTAATAGACTCTATTATATAGTCTATTAATCCATAATTTCTAAAAATATTGTAGACTATTCCAGTTATTCTACGAAACAGTATCTCATCTTCAATACCGTATTTATAGAGTATTCTACGAGTAGCTTCCTGGATAGGCTTTATTTTTTCTCCTAGATAGACAGATTCTATTATAGCTTGAATTATTTTTCTTGGAGAAACCACGTATCTATCCCATTATCGATCATTTAACAATTCACTTATATCTATAACATGTTTTTTATCAACTTTATCGTTATTATCTATAACTACACCTTCAATTTCAAGCAGTTTCCTCTTAATGACTCTTCCACCTAAGCTGTACCCACTT
Organism: Desulfurococcales archaeon; assembly: GCA_015522345.1. Lineage (GTDB taxonomy): Archaea > Thermoproteota > Thermoprotei_A > Sulfolobales > Desulfurococcaceae > WAML01. The sequence continues at coordinate 736 of WAML01000043.1, read as the reverse complement.
ATATCTCTATTAGATCTTATAACTCTATGGCATGGAATGATAATAGGTTTTTCATTCTCCTTCAATATCCTAGCAACAAGTCTTGGATGTATATCGAGTATTGAAGCAATTGATTTATATGTTGTAACAAATCCTATATCAACCAAACTAGTAATTGCATAGACGATCTCTTTTAATTCTTCATAAGTAGGTTTTCTTAGAACTTTTTTATCAACATCGAAAACAGGTATAACCAATGAACATCTAACCCTTTTAGTTCAACTGTCTGTAAGCTCACCCGCATCCACATCTATTTAATTCGGTGAGGGAGGTTTCTTCATCTAATAACACATATTTAGTATACAGGACTTTAAAGTTATTTAAAGAATTAGCCCTGTACTCTATAACTATACGTTAAACCACAAATACTATAGAGAGTATAGTAGCAGACTACTAATGCTTATATGGTGTATATTTATGGCTAAAAAGAAGAGGCTAGAGAATAAAAAGAGTAATTTAATACAAATTTACAGCGAAGTCAAAGAATATTTGAGAAATTATGCGGTAGTACACACGAGTAATGGAGAATTAGTTATTGAAACAGATAACTCTATTAATGCATGGAGCGCTCTTGAAGAATACTGTGGAGAATTAGTAGTTTATAGTATGTGGAGAGAAGAAATAGGTTTTGCTATAAGGTCTTTGTGTATAGATAAAAATATATTTGTGACAATCCATGCTAAAGGACTAACTAAAC
>WAML01000042.1 GCA_015522345.1 Desulfurococcales archaeon | reverse complement strand
GACTTGAAGAACTAAGAGAAAAAATGGGTAATACTAGAAACGATGATATAGAGAATACTTTAAAGATAGTTCTCGCTAGTTTGGAGAAAATGGAGAAAAAACTAACATTAATGGAGTTAAAAATTAAAGAGCAAGAAATAAAGTTTAAAGAATATGTAAGTAGTATTGAATCAAGGTTGAATGATATAGAGCTTTCATTACAAGAAGTTCAAAGTCCTGTTATTGAACCTGAGATAATACATACTAGAAGGATAAAGAAAAGAATTTAAACAATATTGTATAAATTCATTTCTGGCAGACCCCGGTGCCCGTGAGACTCCCCCGAGTACCGGGGGATGCGTGAACACGGGACGGGTCTGCTCCCGGCATACATCATACATTATACTAGGTTTGTATTTCTGTTTTAAGTTAAGTCTTGTACTTGTTTTACATACTTTAAATTCCTTAGGTAATTCTTTACGGAAAAAGCATTTCTCAGCACGATATCGAGTACATCTTCTCTATTTATAGGGAAGTTATACATAAGATTAACCATTTGATAGGCTCCTCCTTCTAAAGGTACTTGTATAGTAAACAATAGTTTCTTAAACCCTGAATGCTTTCGAAATAGATGGTGTAATAACTTTGATTTTAAATCGAAGTAAGTACCCATTACACTTCTTAACTCTTTTCCATTAAGAGACCAAGCTTTCGCTCTAGCTTTTAAATAGGGATCAGGCTTTAAACATTCTACATATTGTTCTTCTAGTACTTCTATATCGTTTAATGAAGAATACACTTTACCCATATACGTGTATATGTATACTACTTCTCCTTTCTCGATTAACTTCTTGAGTTCTCTTTTTACCAGATCTATAGGCATTAAAAGTATCTCACTTATCCATTCCAAAGGCATGGGCCTTCCTTCTATTATTGATAGTATTTTACTACGTGTAGTCCTCTTCCATAAACTCTCTATAACGCTTTCTTCTACCGGTATATCTACTCCAGCTTTTTTAGCTGCTTCAAGACTATCTACGAAACTATCCATGTCGGGTGTATCAGGTGTTACAATGTATGTTACAAACTTTAGTTTATTTAGTTTACTTGATAAACGGAGTATTCTTCCGTGTCTTTGAATAAATCTAAGAGGACTCGCTACATTACTCCATATAATTAGTAAATCTGCTTCAGGCAAATCTAGTCCTTCTTCTCCAGCTGATGTCGAAATAACTATTTTCGTCTTACTACTATAGGCTTCTTCTAACACTTTCCTTATATCAATTCTTCCATGCGCTTTACCATGGATTACCACTGGATTATATCTATTAAGTACTTTAGCTAAGTATTTAGCAACTATTACCCTATCAACAAAGATTATAGCTTTACTAAAGCCTTCGTGATCTCTAAGGATTCTGTATAGAGTATCTAATTTATGAAGTTTCCTTATTCTTTTATCATTCAACAAAGGTTTTATATGAGATAATATAACGGATAATAGAGTTTGTTTATTTAAACTCTCTTCTAAAGCTAGAGCTCCATCACGAACAAACCATCGTATAGCTAATTGTACTAATCCCCTAAGTTTTCCAGAATACTCTATTCTTGTTTCTTCTAATCTCTCTAAAACAATTCTTTCATAATCATTTAATTCAGCCTCATATACTTCTCCAATCCAGTCTGGAACGTATTTCCTAATTCTCTTATCTCTCCAATCCCATGACCTGATGACTCCTATGTATTTTTTTATTTCATTAACTCTAGTATGTGGTATGTATGCTGAAAGCCCGAGTCTCTTTCTAAAAGTCATTTTTTGCATAAACTTGGCATAAGCATCTTTTCCCGTTGTATGATGGCATTCATCTACTACAACACCATCAAATCCTTCCTTTAGTATATACTTGTAATCGCTTAATGCTGTTTCTGGAGTAGCAACAGCTATACGTGCTTTCTTCCACAAGTAAATTCTCTTTTCTTTAGGATATTTTCCGTGAATAGGTATAGCTTGGAGATTAGTGACTTTTGAAATATATTTTGCTACTTGTTCTACAAGAATTCGTGTAGGTTCTAAAAATATTATTCTATTTACTTGCCTCTTCCTAAATAATTCTATAGACCATAGTACAGCAATTAGTGTCTTACCTGATCCTGTTGGCATAACAACAACTGATCCGTCATGTTCTAAAGCCCATTTTGCTGCTTCTAACTGGTAATCTCTAGGCTTTATCTTTAGCTTAACATCCATGACTATGGCCGTCCAATGTATGTGTTTTAGAGATACCTTATAACTCTCTTCATTATTTCTGCGTATAACGTTATAGTGTCTTCATACTTAGTTTCTGGCGGACCCGTGTATATTATGTGCATTCTAACTTCTATTCCTTTGTTCCTGACTTCTTCTACCATGAATTTAGCTAGAGCTTCAGCTAGTACTTCAAGACTTGGGTATCCCTTGCCTAATGGCACTCTCTTCTTTAATAACCTTCTCCCAAAGAATATACCTGTAACTTGACTAAATCTAAGACTTAAGAATCCATGGCTCATTTCCAGAGCTTTCCTTAATTTATCAAGCCAGAAGTCTACTGTAACTTTCTTATCTGCTTCAATAAAGTTGCCGGTTTGATCAACATTAGTTTCATACATAAATACGTTTTCTAACTGGAGACTAGGTATGATTTTGTTACTACCAACAGCTTCTATTATAGACTTGATCTCATTTAAACTACCTATTTGTCTTCTCGTATATGTTGTTTCGAGGCTAATGTACATGTTTTCAGGAGCTTCCTTTAATAACTTCTTTATAAAATCAACTACAGCATCCAGATCTCGTTGATCCATGTATATTCTCCAGCCTATATGGAGATTAAATATTTCAGCACCTGCTTCAGCAGACATTTTCAGAGCATTCTTCATAACTCGAAAAACTCTCTCTGTTACATAAGGGCTATCACTAACAATATTATAGTATGGTGCATGTGCAGTTATTGTTGTAAATACTTTACTCGAGAAATCTCTATACATAGAAAAATATTCTACTCCACGTGATCGTCTGGAAAAATCCCTTGGCGGTATCTCTGTTAACTTCATACCTAATGTTGCAGCTTTAGATAAACTACTCAATGCATTATACGTGCCCCAGTCGAACAATAACATGCTCACACCTAAGAATATAATCGTGGATAAAAATAATAATATTTACTTATTAGACACTCCTAGAAATATAATTTAGAGAATTAGAGAATTTCCTAAGTTAAAAAGAAGGTAATAATTGCTTCTTTACTCTAGATGGAGAAGATTTCTTAGATGGAATAACATTTCTCTTAGTATCTGGCTCTACATCGCCTAGTTCGTAGTATATATCATATTCATTTTCTCCTAAGTCCATTAGTTTCCTTTCTTTAACGTATGCTTCAATAAGTTCGTCGGGTATATTATCTAGCCTCCCAAAAAAGTATTTATATCCTTGTTGTTCAAGCCATTTTAGAAAATCTTCCTCTAGTCCAGCTTGGACAATTAATTTAACGAGTTCTTGTTTTTCTAAAGGAGTTAGAGAGGGTTTTGGAGCCAAGATTTCCACCAAAATAATTTATAGAACTAAAATAGAGTTTCTGTATCATGTAATTATATTGTTTTCGTGGGTTAAAAGATTTTCCAGGATGTTCTAGCTAATATATTCTATACCGTAGTATACCTACTATTCCTCCAAAGGTCTTCTTAATCCACGCTCCTTCGGGTATATCATCACTTAATAGTACTGGTTTTGCACCTCTCTTTTTAGCGTATTCGATCCACTCATGCGCGTCTTCTCTAGTTTCATCTATTATTAGTATTTTAACAGCTCCCATGTCTAAGGCTTGTTTAACTTCTTCATCTCCATATATTACTAATCCATCGTCTTTAGCTAAGTGAAGCTTGAATTCTTCAACAGCCTTCAATGCATCAACATACATTTGCTCCTTTAATATATCACCTGCTTTCATAACCATTTCTCTTAATCCTATCTCGCCTTGATATGCTACATCGACTAGTTTTGGTAGTACAAGACGCTTTAATCTATAATCTAGATAGTCCCCTTCCAAGAAATCATATTTAGAGTACGCTGGTCCTCCTAATAAAATGGCTTTTAGTTTGCCTTGCTGTATTAGTGGCTCAAAATGCCTTTTTGCATGTTCTGCTACACGTTTATAGAATTCATGGACCATTTGCTCAATTATTCTATCAAAACGTCTCTGACTCTGTCCTCCACGATGATGTTTTCCTGGAATATAGTCTTCTAACTCCTCTAGTACCTCTAGTCTACTACCTTTCAACAAACCTATTGTTGCAGCATCTCTTTCAACTATAATTAGTCCAACAAGATTGCTTTCTACAACCATATCTTCTAAGAATTCTGTATGAAAGTACTTGTCTGTTCTATAGAAGAATACTGGAACTTTTTCTGGCGGAATAAACATTATACATATAAAGTCTCCTGTGTCCATGTCTTCTCCACAAAATAGTGCTAATCCGTTATCTGGTACCTTAGGTATTTTACTCAGTCTATCCATAGCGGCTGATAATGCTCTTTGTACAGCTGTTCTAGTCTTTTTGAGCTTTATATTATCTGTTATAGCATATTCTTGTCTTAGTAGGCTAAGTACATCGCTCATAGGTCTTCCAGGTGGTATATATAGGCTTAAAAGTACTGTAGCGGGGGCACTCCACTTCTTTAACTCCTGGATTATTCTTTTAAGCTGTAGTCTATCAACTTTTAATTTCTTCAAATATTCTTCATTATAGCTAAAAACTCATACCTCAAAACCTCTTTTTATTTAACTTTCCTCGCTAGTCTTTACTAAATCTTTTACCAGATTTATATATTCAACGTTTTAATTACATAATTATTTAGTCCAGTAGATCTATTATTAGTATACCTGATCCTAATGAATGAATATAAATAAAAATAGTTTTCATAGAACTAATAAGATATAACTAGGATATAAAGTGGTGCTTGCCATGGTAGAGATTATTACTGCAAGCTATATGGTTCCATCTAAAGACGTTATTAATATAGCTATAGAATATATTAGAGAATGCCGTGTTTTAGTTGGAGTTACTGATACCCTCTATGGTGTATTTGCTGATCCTTTTAGAGACGAATGTGTTGAGAAAGTATATCGAGTAAAAGAAAGGAAGGAGAAACCCATTCCTTTACTAGCCAGTAATTTAGACGCTATATTAGAACATGCAATAGTGAGAGATAAAGTAGTTGAAGATTTACTAGAAAAAATATGGCCTGGCCCTATAACAGTAATACTGGATATAAGCAAGAATTCTCCTATTTCAAAACTCGTGCATTTAGGCACATATAAAGTAGGGTTTAGAATACCTGCATCACCATTACCTAGAAAAATTGCTGAAGGCCTAGGCGGCCTAGTCACTGGTACTAGTGCTAATATAAGTGGTTTAAAACCCGCTAGAAATATTAATGAAGCCTATCAGCAACTTGGAGAACGAGTAGACCTCTATATTGACTCAGGTACAGCACCTATAGGTGTTCCTTCAACTGTTATAGATGCTACTGTAAAACCTTTTAAAATAATACGTGCAGGTGCAATCGATCCTAGAGTCTTCAAGAGTCTTCACTAACTAGTACTGGTGGATGAAGTGGAATCTATTGAGGAAGTAAAGCTATCTCCTAAAAGCATAGTTATAACGGTAACTATTGTTGTATCTATAATAATAGCTTATGCATGGTATTTCCAAATAGACCCTAGGCTCATACTTAAATTTAATCCATATACTTTACTCTTAGTTATATCATTGTATACTCTCTCCTGGCTTTTATCAGCATATAGGCTGTTACTACTCCATACTACTATATGTGATGAAAAACTATCTTTAATTGACTATTTCTACGCTAGATTAATAGGTGGATTAGTTGCTTATTTAACACCTTCTGCTATGGGTGGAGAACCTGCTAGAGCATATTACTTGACAGTTAAATCTCGTTGTTCACTATCTAGTACATTTGCAATAGCTATTATGGAGCTCTATATTGATATAATTTTCATTAATGTTTTCTCTCTTGTATACTCGTTAAAATATCTTCCATTATCAATACCAGTTATATTGATAGCTGTATTTGTGTTATTTATATGGACTTATATATTGGCTGGCATGATGTCCGAGAATTCTATAGTTAATAGATTTTTTGAGAAGATACTAAAGCATCTGCCATCGTGGATTTCTAGACATTACTATCCATTTATTAATTCTTTGAAAATGCTTAAGTCGAGGAGCTTGAATCTACGGATTTTAGCATTAATAATAGCTACAACTATAGCCAGCCACTTACTAACAATACTTGTTGTATACTATATAAGTCTACAATATACAACACTATCGTTTATCGAGGCCTTTACTGGATATGTTTTTTCCTTAACTCTAGGAGCTCTTCCATCTCCTGGTGGAGCAGCTACTGTCGAATATGGTCTCACAATAACTCTTGATCCACATGCTGTAATTGCTATCAGAGTCTTTATGTATACATACACAGTTCTTCTAGGATTGATAGCATTTATTAAGATGAAAAAGAAGCTTGATAAGAAAAGTGTGCGTACGAAATAAATCTATATAATATTATATCATATTGTGTAGTGATAACGTAAATTAATGAATAGAAAAACAATATATAATGTATAGCGAGGAGGTTTTGAATGGCCAAGCAAGGGATTGTACTAGTGAATGTTGGCGGCTTTGAAGTAATTGTGCCAAGTATTGCTTCTAGCGATATAGATTATAGTAGTATAGTAGTTGATAAATGGACGCTAATACTAATACCCAATAGATCCATGGGTTTTACACATTATTTCAAAATACTAGTTGACACCTGCGGCAAAGGACTATGGTTTTCAAGAACTAGATTCTATGAGCAATGGGATAAGCCTGTGGAAATGCTTATAGACATAGTTGATCCTAGGACTATAATTCTATTAAAAAGCAATCCCCACCCCTATAAACTCGCGTACAGAATGGTTAAAAACCCCCGATATAGTAGTGTTGCAACACTATTAGCTAGAATCTATGGCAAGAAAGAAATTCCACAATGGGTTTTCGAATTAATTAAGATAGCCCATAGACTATACATAGAATTATCACCAATAGTACTCACTAGAGGATACGGTAAACTAGTTGGTTTAAAAATAGTAAGAGAAAGCGAGAAAGACAAAGATATATCTATAGGAGTATGCATCGACAAAGAACATATAGCACCTCGGAAAATATCTGAAGTACTCGACGTAAGTATTATGGGTATTAATAGGTGTCTCGGAATATAGCTCAAGACAAATAGTATCTAAAAATATAAGCCATTTAATACGCTTGGCTTGAACATTACTCCATAATTCTCGTGAAATATATTTCTACAACAATTAATAAACACTTCAAGGACTTGGACAAATTATAGTATAGAGACAAGTCTTCGAAGGTTAGACTAATGGGACCAGGATACGACCCATGCAAGTGGGAAAAAGATGAACTAAAAGCGGCAATAATTGTCTCGATCCTATTTATATTATTCTTTTCCTAGTATAACTTACTTTTCTGAAACGGGTGCGGATATGGTT
>WAML01000041.1 GCA_015522345.1 Desulfurococcales archaeon | reverse complement strand
TTATGAATTTACTAAATAATGAAGTATTTCCTAAGGATACATACATTCTACTAGAATACCGATCTAAGTAAGCCTCCATCTATAGGTATCGATGCTCCATTAATGTATTTAGCGTAATCACTTATAAGGAATGCAACTAAGTAACCTACTTCTTCAGGTTCCCCAATCCTCTTTAACGGGATTTCCGATACTATATCATTTAATACTTCTTCTTCAGATTTACCAGTTCTCCTAGCTTTATCTTTGATGAGTTGGCGTACTCTATCAGTCATAATGTATCCTGGGAGTACAGTGTTAACTCTTATACCTATACTGCCTAGTTCTCTACTTAGTGTTTTAGCGAGTCCTTGAACAGCTATTCTTAATGTATTAGATAATGCTATATTAGGTATAGGTTCTTTTACAGCTACGCTTGTCAAAAACGTTATTGAGGGATTTCTTGATCTACGTAGATGAGGTAGTGTATAATATGTTAACCATATAGCACTTAGTATAAGCAATCTCACTCCATAATCCCAGTCATTAAGACTTAATTCATTAAAGAATCCAGGTTTTGGAGGACCTGTTACGTAAACTACTGCATCTAGTCCTCCCAAGAATTTAATGGATTCTTCTACTAGTTTCTCTACATCTTCTTGTCTAGTAAGATCGGCTTTTACACCATATACATTACCTAATTCCTTAAGCCTAGATAGAGCTCTTGTAACAGTTTCTATTGAACGACCATTTATTACTACAGAAGCTCCATTCTCTAAAAGAACTTTTGCAATGCCATATCCTATGCCTCTAGTAGAAGCTGTTACAAGTACACGATATCCTTTCAAGTCTATCATACTATTTACCTCTAAAATACTCACTTACAAGAATATTCTTGGGCAACGGAAATAATTATAAGTGCTTGTATATCTAGATTATTTTATTGATAAATAAGTTATTTATTTAGATATTTACTAGTTATGAACGTCTATACTATTGGGGATTAATTCATGGTTTTGGATAACCTAGAGAAAGCATATATTGTGGCAAGTATGCTATTAATTGCTTTAGCCTATTATATACCATTCACTATCCTTTCTGGTGCTAGAGACTTCTCTCTATACTTATTCTGGCTAATGATTGTTGTTTGTGAAATTATTCTGTCAATGATCGTATTGTATAGAGGAGGTAATAAGGATGAGTATTGAAGTATATATTGTTATGGTAGTGTTCTATTTCTTAGTTGGTACAATAATTGCTTTAATCTCTAGGAGAATAGGTGTAAAGTCTTCAATAGACTACTATGTTGCAGGATATAAATTGAGTGGATTACTAGCTGCTATGACCTATGCTGCTACAACATATAGTGCTTTCATGATGATAGGTTTAGTAGGTTTTTCTTATGCAACGGGAGTAGGGGCCTTTGGATTCGAGCTAATGTATTTATTGGCTACAATATTTCTTTTAACAATATTTGCTCCCAGAGTATGGGTTTGGGCTAGAAAGAATAAGTGGGTAACTCCTTCTCAAATGCTTGGAGAATTATATGGTTCTAGGTTTTTAGCCCTTGTAGTTGCAGTAGTCTATCTACTAGCTTTAATACCTTATGCTACAGCCCAGTTAGTTGGTTTAGCAAATCTATTCGAGGGCCTAGGGCTAGGCTATTCTATGGGGCTCTTATTCGGTATAGCTACAGTATTTCTTTGGACCTACTTAGCTGGTATATGGAGTGTTGCTACAACAGATCTATACCAAGGGTTATGGATGATAATATCTTCTCTATTATTCTTTTCCTGGATACTATTATTCCTCTTACCATCTAATGGTGTAGATATAGGAGAGTTTGCTAGAATACTAGGAGATAACGGGTATTTAGGCATCACAGGTTTTTGGAAACTACCTGTTTTCATAGCGTTCACTCTTCCATGGATTTTCTTTGCTGTAACTAATCCTCAAGTAGTTCAGAGGATTTACATGCCTAAGAATAAGAAGTCGTTGAAGACTATGATACTCTACTTTTCATTATTTGGACTAGTATATACTGTAGTTGTCACTCTAATAGGGTTATCTGCTAGAGTTCTAACAATTGTAGGAGCTTTTCCAGAGTTGGCGAAGCAACGCGATCTAGTGACGCCTACTCTAATTAGTTTATCCCCTGTACTACTTGGCTCTATAGTATTCGTCAGTATTATAGCTGCAGCAGTATCTACGCTTGACTCTATTATACTAACTCTATCAAGTACTACAAGTAATGACGTATATGGATACTGGAGAAAGAACCGAAGCTCTAAGAACATGTATATCAACTACATTGTAATAGTTATCTTAGTTATTGTAACTGGAAGTATAGCTGCATTTAAACCTGGTTTTGTAGTTGAATTGTCTGTATTATCTAGTGTAATGCTACTTCCTCTAGCACCAATTACAATTACGGCATGGGTATATAAAGAGAGAGTACATGGAAAATATAGGACTCCTTTAGTAGCATTACTCTCCGGTTTTCTAATAAGTTTTTATACAGCAATTGTTCTTGGTCCTAAGAAAGCCTTTATTACAACATTCTATGGAGCACCAGTATCGTTCTGGGTTTTGGCGGTATCTACAGTAATAACTGTTCTTGGACTAGAGATTGAAGAAAAATTTGTAAAAGTCTAGAGCTAGTTATTCATTATTTCTTCAATAATATCTTTGATGCCTAGTTCACTTGAGTATTTCTTAATCTTATCCTTCATGTTACTAATAATATCATTGACATTGTATCCTAGGCTACTATAGTATAAGCCTTGAAGATATGTTGCTATGTAATCAGATAATCTAGCTATTTTTGCTTCAATAGTCTTTTGCTCCATGAATTCAGTATAAAGTTCTTTTACTATTTGTGAAGAAATATTCTTTTCTAAAACATCTTTCTCCATAATCTCTCGCATGTCTTTAAAGTATTTATCACTTACAGGAGCAACTATATCTCCTGTAAATGCTTCAACTATATCATGTACTAACGTCATTGATACAACCTTACCTACATCAATACTGTATTTACTCCTCATTTTTTCGGAAATAAGTAAAGCAATTAGTGATGCTGCAAACGCATGTTGAGAAACAGTCTCAGCTATACTAGGTGGTATTCCTCTAAGCATCCAGCCTGTCCTCGCTAAATTGTTTAATGAACTTATTATATTTCCTAGATCCATTCTAGTAATCACCATGTGGAAAACTACTTGTTTACTAAGATAAAGTTTCCGAGTTCTATGTATTGTATTCACCGCTTTTATAAATGGGTTATACATTTTTCTATATACGATAGGATGATAACTGGGTGTACAGGAGGCTGGTGATTATATGCCTATTAGAATACGTAGTCTCGACGGCTCTTTCGTGAAGGAAGTCAATGCTAGAAAAATAAGGATTAAAGAATTATTGGAGAAACTAGGCATTCTTATCGAAGAATATGTTGTTGTAAAGAATGGGGAAGTTACTACAGAAGATGATACTGTAGAAGATGGTGATGAAATAGTCTTGTATCCGGTGGTATCTGGTGGCTAAATGCAGTATATGTGGTCGACCAGCAGTATATGTTTCGAGAGTTAGTGGTAAAGCGTATTGTAGAAGGCATTTTCTAGAGTACTTTGACAAGAAAGTTAGAAAAACTATTCGTAAATACCATATGTTCTCTAAGAAAGAACATATTATAGTAGCTGTATCCGGCGGCAAAGACTCTCTTTCCCTCCTCCATTACCTTGCTAAATTATCTAAGAAAGTACCTGGATGGAAAGTTTCAGCTCTTTTAATAGATGAAGGTATAGCTGGCTATAGAGATATTACTAAAAAGGATTTTCTTAGAGTAGTTGAAGAACTTAAAATAGATTATAGAATTGCTAGTTTCAAAGAAGAGATCGGGTATACATTAGATGAAATAGTTAAACTTGGTAGAGAAAAAGGATTGCCTTATCTCCCTTGTAGCTACTGTGGAGTATTTAGAAGATACCTCTTGAATAAAGTAGCTCGCGAAATGGATGGAACAGTACTTGCTACTGCACATAATCTAGACGATATAGTACAGACGTTCATTATGAATGTAATCAATAATAGCTGGGATAAAATAGTTAGACTAGGCCCTGTCTCAGGAGTAAAAACTCACCCTAAATTTGTGAGGCGTGTAAAGCCTTTTTACGAAATATTGGAGAAGGAGACTACTCTATACTCTATACTCAATGGCCTCTATCCTAAATTTGTTGAATGCCCCTATGCTAGACAGAATATTAGGTGGGTTATAAGGAGACAATTAAATGAATTAGAGGAGAAGTATCCTGGCACAAAATATTCTCTTCTAAGATCATTACTTAGAATAATTGATTTGCTTACGAGAACCAACTCTTCTTTAACTGAAGGAGAAATTAGAGAATGCCGTATATGTGGAGAACCTTCAGCTCATGAAATCTGTAGAGCGTGCATGTATAGGATAGAATTGGGGCTGCTTAGTATAAAAGAGAGTAAGTATAAACTAGTTTAACTAGTTATTCTATTCCTTCTCTACAATGCTTCTATTGTTTATCTAGAGTTATCTAAAGATGGTGTTATATTAGAGAATAAATATCATAATAATTGTAGACTCCTGCAGGTGTAGGAGGATATGGCTTACTCTAATGATTTATATGAATGTAGTAGTTATCCTTGTTTCCACGTAGTCGTCGATCATAGGTATAAGAAGATAGCTGTATACCTAGAATTATCTGATGGAGATATAATCTATATTCCATTGAATGAATTTATTAAAGCTTATGAAACACTTAGTAAATATATTAAAAAACATTATAGTGAAGCTATTGGTAGAGAAATAGATTACCTGGCTAGTAAATTCCTTGGAGCAGAGCCTCTGGAAGAGGAGTAAGTGTATGAAGATTAGGGTAAAGTTCCTCCTATGGTTGAAGGATAGAATTGGAAGAGAATATGTAGAAATAGAATTGAATAGCCAAGCTAGAGTACTCGATGTTTTAGAGGTAGTTGCTGAGAAATATCCTGTTGTAAAAAAGTATTTACCTAAACCTATTGGGGAGAGTGATAGAATAAGTGTCTTATTGAATGGTGTATCTCTAGGAAGTAATTATAGTGTTAAAGTTAGTGATAGAGATGAGATAGTGTTAGCTCCACTTGTATCGGGTGGATAAATGGACGGAGTACTCTTAATTACATGTAGTCCCGGTAACGAAGAAATGTGCGAGTATGAAGTAGGTAATGTAATTTATCCCTATGACCCTGGCGTTGTAATAGAAAAAACTATGTTTAAAGGATTATTAATTGTTAAAACGAAAATAGATTCAATAAGAGCATTCAATATACTTACATCGAGAGAATACGGGTTTGTAGAGAAGATTATTCCTTTCCAGAAGATAATACATGGTACTAAAGTCGATAAAATTGTTGAAGCTGCACTAGAGCTTGTGGAAAAAGAGAATATAAGCGACTATATTTGCTTGCAAGTGAGAGTCCGTGGAATAAGAGGTTTAAGTAGCACTATATGGGTTAGCCTAGCCAATAAATTGAGGGAGAAAGGAATAAGGATTTCAAATAAAGCAGAGAAATGCATATTTGTTGAATCAATAAATGATTTATTTGGTGTATCTCTTCTACCTAAGAATAAAGTCCATGTTTAAACTTAGACTATACTATATTCTCAGTCTATAGTTTATATACTGTAAAGACGCTTTGTAAAGAGCCAACATTTAAATTATTAGTCATTTTATAAATGGCTATAT
>WAML01000040.1 GCA_015522345.1 Desulfurococcales archaeon | reverse complement strand
TAGTAGGAAATACTGGATAGCTCATATAATAAAATCTTCTATTAATAATTCTTTACACTCCAATGCTTTATCGATGACTAGTTTTCTAGTCAAAAAGATTTTTCTCACCTACTTCTCCATAGTCATATTTCGGGTTGAATAAAAATGGATAGTGTTAATAAAGTATTGAAGATACTCAAGGACCCTCTTAGAAGGAGAATTATTAGATTACTCGCTGAAGAAGGCCCTTTAGAGTATACCGAGTTATTAAAGAGACTGGGTCTTAAGTCTACTGGCCATTTAAACTATCATTTAAAAATCCTTAGAGATTTTATTGAAAAAGACGAACTCGGTAGGTATACACTCAATAGTGATGGACTATACTTGTATGAATTCCTTAAACGCTTTGGCAGAATTGATGTAGAAACTGAGTATTCTACTCAATCTTTTAAAGGAAAGATGTTCTTCCTCGGCATCATCATTATTATTGGAGCTGGGATGTTATTTGTAGTATCTATGCCTAGCTACGATATCTTATCACGTATAGCTCTTACATTATATGTTGCTGGATACTTGATTACTGGTTCTTCAGCATCCCTCCTAAAGAACTCCTTTATGATAACAAACGATTGTAGTAGATCGAGTATACTTTACTCACTAGCCTCTTATTCTCTAGTACTAGTTGTAGCAGTAACTTACTTTATTGCCACAGACTATACAACTACATATTATAGTTCATTAATAATGGCTACACTCATACTATTACCAGCTCTAGTACTCTACTCAATGACTGTGGCTAAGTGCCAGCAAAACCTGGGTATAATATTATTCAAGAACTGGGTTATCTACTCTATAGGAGCAATGATCATCACAGTACCTCTAATAATAGCAACATCGTTCGCTAACAATATTGGCTCCTGGAAATACCTACTAGATAACATAATACTCGGCACAGCATACACTATACTATTCCTCATAGGATCGCTGGCCTACATTACAACAATATATCTATTGGACAAAGTATTGTCTAAGATGAAGTAAAAAGTACTTAAATAAATTATTTCTCGAAACCACTTAGTGGAACCATTCTTTGAGGAAGTCACCCTATACCAGTTATCATTTACTTTCCCTCTACGCAAAATAATAAACCGCACGTAAACATACACCTAGTAGGGCTAACCCCTCTCACGGAATTAAAAGTATTGAAAACTAACTAAAAATTCCGTGAGAGGGGAAACGCTTTGACTATATTCTCATCATATACTCTACTCTATATCCAGGTAATAACAATCATATTTATTGTCTTCAACCTTTGCACATCTATGAATTCTTAGTCAATAAATGTGTTAATCAATTTAATCTAAGATCGTGTTTGATCGGGGTTAAGTATGTTGGTTTTCGTTAACAAAAATTCTGCTTATATGGCTAAACTTTAAAAACCGCTTTAGCCGAAATATGGCATTAGGTAGGTGGAGAAGAATGCCATCCCACGGTTCACTTACAAAAGCGGGGAAAGTTAGGAGTCAAACACCAAAGATACCTCCAAAGCCTAAGAAGAACATGCCTCCTAGGAGAAGGAATAGATGGGAGTATGTGAGAAGAATAGTTATGGCTCAAGAAGCCACTGTCCCTAGGTATAGGAGGTAGAGGCATAATCCAGTTATTTAATTAATTATATGAAGACATCTTTAGATACAAAGTTATTATTCCCAATATTCTACGACCCCTTATCAATATACCTCCTTTTAGTTAATATTAGTTTAGTTGTTATTGGTGGTAAGAAATTAAATTAACTACTTATATTCCAAACTATATGGAGTATTCTTAGTTGGTAGGAGGTAGTTATGCAGGAGATAGACTATTATGGGTATCGTGGATTAGTTAAGGAGAAGTTAATGAAGATAAATGCTCGTGTAGGCGACCGCATTAGAGTAGTCAATGTAGATAAAGTATTTGAAGGAAGGCTAATGCCTCGTGAGGCACTATATGGTGATAGACCATTTGTAGTAATTAAACTAGATAATGGTTATAATATTGGAGTTAGAGTGACGGATACTACTATTATTGAGAAAATAGGCTCATTCGAGAAAGCTGTTCCAGCTCCTTCTAAACCCCTGGTACAAAAAAGTGATTTACCCAGAGTAATAATGTTGAGTACCGGAGGTACCATAGTTTCTAAAGTAGACTATGAAACAGGAGCTGTAAAACCAGCTCTTTCTACAGAAGAACTTCTGGAATGGATACCAGAGATAGCTAATATAGCGTATGTAGAGGCTAAGGAGATTCTTAGAATATTTAGTGAAGACATGGCCCCTCGTCTATGGTCTAAAATAGCTGAAGAAGCCTATAAACATATGATCGATGGATATGATGGAATAGTTATAGCCCATGGAACAGATACTATGGGTTATACAGCTGCAGCACTGGCTTTCGCAATAAGAAATAAAAGAGTACCTATAGTACTTGTAGGAGCTCAGAGAAGCAGTGATAGACCAAGTACAGATTCAGCATTTAATTTAACAGCTGCTTTCTTAACGGCAGCAAAAGCTCCATTTGCAGAATCAGTCGTTGTAATGCATGGTGAAACAGGAGATGCTTATGCATTAGCTCATAGAGGTACTAAAGTTAGAAAAATGCATACAAGCCGTAGAGACGCTTTTCAATCAATAAATGAGAGGCCTCTAGCAATAGTATATCCTAGAGAAGGGAAGATAAAGGTAGTAAATAAGATTATAGAACATCGTGATAAGAGTAAAGAACCCATTCTAAAGAATCGCTTTGACGAAAAAGTGATTCTACTAAAGGTATACCCTGGTATAGACCCAGAGATCATTGAAGTACTAATAGATAAGGGGTATCACGGGATAGTATTAGAGGGAACAGGCCTCGGCCATACTCCGCAATGGCTTATACCAACTATTAAGAGAGCTGTAGAAGAAGGTATAGCTGTTGTAATGACTAGTCAGTGTCTATTCGGCAGAATAGATATGTATGTATATAGTACTGGTAGAAAATTGCTTACAGCAGGAGTTATTCCAGGAGAAGATATGCTTCCAGAAACAGCATATGTAAAATTATCTTGGATTCTAGGTTATACACGTGATCTAAAGGAAGTACGTAAACTCATGCTTTCAAACATAGCTGGTGAAATAAACTATAGATTAACTGTAAACCTCTACCCTAGGTGGCCTTTATGAAAATAGATTATTCGTCCATAGGACTAAAGGCTGGTCTCGAAATACATATTCAGCTAGATACTAGGCATAAACTATTCTGTAAATGCCCGACAAAGCTAGTTGAAGAAGGAGAGATAGATGTATTTGAAAGAGAACTCAGGCCAGCGAGGAGTGAGTTAGGAGAAGTAGATGTAGCAGCTATGCTCGAGTGGAAGAAAGGGAGGATCTATGAATACCATGCCCCACGAGAGTCTACATGCCTTGTAGAAGCGGATGAAGAACCCCCTCACGAGATGAATAGAGAAGCTCTTTCTATAGCTATAGCAGTAGCTAAGGCTCTAAATTCGATGGTAGTCGACGAAGTCCATGTAATGAGGAAAATAGTGATCGACGGCTCTAATACTACAGGATTTCAGAGAACAGCAATAATTGCTCTAGGAGGCTACTTAGAAGACGAAGAAGGACGTATAGGTATTCAAACAATATGTTTAGAAGAAGATGCCGCTAGAAAAATAGGTGAAGAAAAAGATCGTGTGAAATACAAACTCGATCGCCTTGGAATACCATTAATAGAAATAGCTACAGCACCTGACATTCACTCTCCTGAACAAGCTCAAAGAGTAGCTTTTAAGATAGGGCAATTAGTTAGGCTAACAGGTAAAGCTAAGAGAGGACTAGGTACAATACGTCAAGACTTAAATGTATCTATTAAAGATGGAGAAAAAATTGAGATAAAAGGTGTACAACACCTCTATTTAATATCCAAGGTAGTAGAGTATGAGGCTCTAAGACAATTAAGACTTTTAGAAATAAGAGATGAGCTCAAGAAAAGAGGATTAAAAGAACAAGACATTAGTGATAAAATATTTGATGTAACACATTTATTCAAAAACACTAGATCTAAGATAATAAAGAGAGTATTAAGTAGGAAAGATTCTGGAGTATACGCTATTAAGCTACCATTATTCAAAGGCTTGTTAGGAAAAGAAGTACAGCCTGGTAGAAGATTCGGAACAGAATTAGCAGATTATGCAAGAGTATGGGGTGGGGTAGGAGGATTATTTCACACAGACGAATTACCTGGATACGGTATTTCTCAAGAAGAAGTTGAATCTTTATACAGAGAATTAAATGCTGATCCAGAGAAAGACGCTATAGTAATAATCGCTGATAGAAGAGATAAAGCGTACAAAGCATTACAAGCAGTTATTGAAAGAGCTAGATACGCTTTAAAAGGAGTTCCTCCTGAGACTAGAGCCGCTAACCCTGATGGAACGACGAGGTATATGAGGCCTAGGCCTGGAGCTGCACGAATGTATCCAGAGACAGACATACCTCCTATTGAGGTAGATGAAAGTCTTCTAAGAGAAGCAGAAAAATATGTTCCTGAACCATTTGATGTAAAGTATAGAAGATTTATTGAAGTCTTCAAGCTTAGTCCTGAACTAGCTAAAGCTATCCTTAATAACATTAGGCTTGATCTCTTCGAGAAACTTGTAGTTAAATACAAAGACAAACTATCTCCTACACTCATAGCCTCAACGATAGAAACTACTATCAAGGGATTAAGAAAAGATGGTGTTCCTATCGAGAATATTAGTGACGAACACATAGAAGAAACACTAGATCTAGTAGCAAACGGTGTTGTCGCAAAAGAAGCCATACCAACTATCCTCTCCCATTTAGCTAAAGACCCAAGTAAGCATGCAAAAGAAGTAGCTGAAAAACTAGGTCTTACCAAGATCCCTGAAGAAGAACTTGAGAAAATAGTAGATAAGATAATAAATGATCTCAGGGAAAAAGTATTGGAGCGTAGAGAAAGAGCTTTTGGACTAATAATGGGTAGAGTCATGTCTTTAGTTAGAGGCAGAGTTGATGGAAAAATAGTAGCAAGCATTGTTAAGAATAAACTAAAGGAATTCCTAGAGAGTGCAAAGTAATAGTTAGTTGCTAAACATGAAGTACCAAGGTGTTTTTAATGAAAGCTCCTAGAATAGTTATCACTGGAAGACCTGGATCAGGTAAATCAACTCTCTTCAACAATACATTAAACTACTTGAAGAATAAAGGCTATAGAATAGCTGGAGTACATAGTCCTGAAGTAAGAGATGATAAAGGTAGAAGAATAGGGTTTAAATTCATAGATCTATACGATGGATACCAAGGTTGGCTTGCAAGAAGAAATTATTACTCAAGCATAAGAGTTGGAGCATATGGTGTAGTAGTCGATGAAGCAATAAGAGTGTGGAAAAGAGCATTAGAGAATATGGAGAAAGCAGATGTAATAGGTATAGATGAAGTAGGTCCTATGGAGCTAAAGTTGCCGCAATTCAAAACCGACTTAATTAAGATAATTACCTCTGTAGAAAAACCATTAATCTTGGTCGTACACTATAGATTACGCGATCCTGAAATATTAAATGCTTTAAATAATGCATTAAAATATGTGGTAACAATTAGTAATAGAGTGGCTCTATCATATAGAGTTCCTAAGGAAGTGGCGGATATTATTGATAGATTCTATAAGAGGGAACAGTAATAGTATGAATAATAATGTAGGCCTCTATGACTGGGAAACCATAATAATAGAAGGAAAAGCTAAAATCATCATACCTAACCCGGAGCTCTTTAAGAGACCCGATGGAGTATACGAGCCTTCTTGGGCTCCCGTATTCTATAATCCACGTATGAAGTTTAGTAGAGATATTGCTGTAGCTGTTTCCGTAACCTATTTTGACGATAAAGAATACTTCTATATAGAGCCATTGGCTGGAAGCGGCGTTAGAAGCATAAGATACTCTCTTGAAACTGGAGGAAGAGGTATAGTCAACGATCTAGATCCCATAGCTTACTATTATATAAAGAGGAATATTAGATTAAATAATGTAGAGGATCGAGTTGAAGCATATAATTCTGAAGCCAATACACTCTTAAGCAGTATTAGAACAAATGGTATAGTAGTTGATTTAATAGACGTCGACCCCTACGGCTCACCTATACCCTTCATAGACTCAACAGTATACGCTATAGCTAAGAACGGTCTAATAGCTATTACAGCTACAGATACAGGTCCATTAAATTGTAGTTATGAAGAAGCCTGTTATAGAAGATACCATGCCAAATGCTATAAAGTTGATTTTGTAAAAGAAATGGGTTTAAGAATATTATTAGGCTCCATAATTTTACGAGCAGCTTCACACGACGTTCTTTTATTACCTATACTGTCATATTATCACGATTACTATTATAGAGCATACTTTATATCAATAAAAAGCGCTAATGAAGCAAATAAGGCTCTAAAGAAAAACATAGGCTATATCCTATATTGTGCAGATAATTACTACAGAGAATATGTCCCAGCAACAAATATTGAATCAATTATAGGAGAAAAAATATGTGAAAGACAAGTAGTTATAGGGCCTCTCTGGATAGGCTTACTTGGTGTAAAAGAATTTATAGAAAAAATATTATTAACGCTAGAAAAGAAGTCTGAAGGACTAAAACATCTCCTGCACATTAAGAAGTTTTTATTGAATTTAAACCAAGAGATCGATATAAACACTCCATACTATAGATACGATCTCTTCTGCGGCTACTTGAAAATGAATATGCCTCCTAGGGATAAACTCATTAGTGAATTAAAGAATAGAGGTTTTAAAGCAACTAAATCACATTTCGATCCACGAGGTATAAAGACTAATGCATCTTATGAAGAATTTATAAGTATACTTAAGAGCTTAAGAAAGTCTTAAGACAATATATTACCGTGGTCTAGTAGTTGCTTTCATCTTAGAAATTTCCCTTAATATCCATTCTTCTATCCAAGGACAATTTGTTGGGTCATAGAATCCTCCTCTATAACATTTATCTATGAAAGGACATTTAACACATGGTATGTCGAGAAAATTCCTTATATCTATTTTCGTTATGAACGTTAGTTCTAGTTTATGTTTAATTTTTTCACGTTTCTTAGGAGGAGCGGGTAGTAACAAATATGTTTTTCTACCTCTATTAACAGCTGGCTTACGTATGATGAGACCGCGTTTTACAAGTTTTATAACAACTCTTGATGCTTCTCTACTACTTATACCTAGTTCTTTCCATAAATCGTTTTGAAATATACCTTTTTTACCACGCTTCAGTATTAGGTCATATGCTTTTTTCTCTAATTCACTTAGTTCGTTGAAATCCATTGAAATCCACCTAACTATAGTATCTTTGACCTACAGTATTGCCGAATCCATTATACATTTACTGAGTTAGCGCCCCATCACATTGCTTAGTTATCTACTATAATACTCTAAGTCAAGAATTTTATTTCTATCCCGTAGATCATAAGCTTTAGTGGGATTAATAAACTAATGAATTAATGGGTGAATAAATAGTGTGTAGAACTAAATATTCACATAGATCTTTTCTAGAACTTCTAGAATTTTTACCTTAGAGATAAACCTCTATATCGAAGTTTTCAACAATATCACTATACCTATTCCTTATAGTTACATCAGTTATATTACATGCTTCAGCAACTTCTTGTTGAGTCTTTTTCTCATCTAATAATATTGAAGCTATATATACAGAAGCTGCTGCTAAACCTATTGGTCCTCTACCGATACCTATATCTTTCTTTCGAGCTAAATAGGTAAGATACGCTGCTAAATACTGTACATGAGATGATAGCCCGAGTTTTTTAACTATTAATGGTATGAAATCCTTTGGCTCAACTATACGTGTATTAACTTTCTTTACAACACTAAGTATTTTCTTCTCTGCTTTCCAAATATCTCCTTCACTAAATCCTAGTTCTCTAGCTATAGACCTAAGCGTTTTAGGTACACCATGGATTTTGCAGGCCATGAGTATAGCTGCTGCTGCCATGGCCTTAATTGTTTTCTCTTTAACATTAAGTTTATCAAGTGCTTTATGAAGTATTCTAGCAGCTTCTTCTCTTACATGATTAGGTAGTTGTAGTGTAGAAGCATAGCTATTCAAGTATTTTAATCCAGTAACTTTTACTCTATCCTTACGGCTAATCCTCATTTTATTTTGAATACGTATAAGATCTCGTGCTTTCTTCTTTAAAACACGAGAAGAATGTTTGAAACCCTTTGTAGAAAACGTTGTTGTAAGACCCATATCATGTATAGCATATGTTAATGAACGTCCTGTCCTAGACTTTAATAAAGCATCATAAGGACTAAAAGTTCTCCATTCTTTACCAGAGTCAATTACGTGATCGCTAATCACTGTTCCACATGAAGCACAAACATATTCTCCCTTTACATGATCAAATATTATATTAGTAGAACCACATACAGGACATTTAAGTATAGAATGTTCGTAAACCATATTATATCCACCTTCGTAGTTATTTTTTCCTGTTTTTCTTCCTGCGTTTCTCAAATTTCTTAGAAGGCTTCTTACGGAATCTAGTTCTTTTTTCAATAAAATAATACATTGGACCTGGTTCAATCAAATCTACTATATCTCTAGACTCTGGTTTAACTACAATAAATGGAGAATCTACTGGACCTATTACATCAACAATTTTACCTACTCTTCTCATACTTCTATCGTATACTAATGCGCCAACGAGTTTACGGGGATCCCTGTATACAGACTTAATAATTAAAAGCCCTGTTCTAGTACTATGGAGGTACTCACCTAATCTCTTCATTATTAACACCCAGCGAATAAAATAAATCAGTAGTTATATAAAGGCTGTCCTACAGTAATACCGATTATATTAATTTATAGATAAAATTAAGTACCTAAAGAACTGTATGGTTCATTAGAAGTAGGATCTTGTAATTCTTTAATCAAACGATTTAAAATCTATACATAGGACAAATGTATTATATCGGTATTACCAATGGTATTACGATACTCTGTTCAATACTATTATTTTCTTTTCCTACGGATTTCTCCTATCTTCTTAGCTATAAGCTCTAGTATCTTCTGCTTACTCGCTACTTTATCTACAACAATTCTATACTTATACTTCCACCATATTCTAGGGTACCTAGCTTCTTCAACAAAGGGGTTTAGCCTAAGTTCTTCTGCCGCCTTCACTATTTCTTCCAGCGTAGGATTTCTAACAGCAATTTCTCTAGAAACTCTTCTACCCATTTTTCTTGAGAGAAGCGAATCTATGTATGAAGGATAAATAACTATTTTCTTACCCCTGTACTCTCTACTCAAATGCTCCACCAGAGTAAAACTATATACTCAAAATAAATTGTACATATACATCAATTTGATAAAATTACTATTATATACATCAGGACCTCTCTACTAGAACAGCATTTATCACTCCATCTTGTCCTGGACGTGATGTTACTTTTACAATACCTAGTTCAGTCCTTAGTAATGCACCCTTAGTTATAATACCGCTTCTAGAATATTCTGGATTAGCTGGATTCTCTACTATGCCAAGTATTCTTACTCTCTTAAGCTTATTCTCTCCAGGAATCAATACATTCGCATAAACAGCTTTCTTTAACCTTACCTTAACATTCCCTCCTCTTACTCTTATTATTTTCCTATATTCTCTTACATCTAACCTAGTCTCTGTAGGCGGTCTACCGAGTTCATACTTCCTCTTTTTCCTATGAGGTCTCTTCTTACCTCCAGATGGTTTCCTTAAATCATTACCCTGGTAATATGACATAATATATCCCCTGCGTCTCTACTCGACTATGTATTAATCCGTTACAGTTTAAGGGTTTTTAATATTTCCTTTAATTCATCCACGGTAATAGGTTTTTTATAAAAATCTCTTCTAATAAACGGCATTAACGCCGTTAGTGTAGCTTGAAAACTAAGTTCGATTCTAGTCAAGTAGCCTAGAGATAAATAGCCTATTGCTCCAAATAATTTCCCTACACCTTTAACTCCAGTATACTGACTCATAACTTCACCTAAACTTTTAACACTTAAAACATTGCCTATGTAACGTGGTAGAGGAAATAGAGAACTAAAACCTATTCCTGCCAAACCTTTAGAATCAACAACTACAGCTACTTGCCCCTCTATAGGATATCCTATATTGAATAAAACCCCGCCTTCAATACCAATACCGTAGTCTCCACCAAATTCTATAGACTTCAAAGCTCTATAGAGAGCTAGTTCTAGAGTTTCTCTCAATCCTAGAGGCTGTTCAACACCTGTATCAACTTTTAACACTTGATATTCATCTACACCAACAAGTCTCAATGCTTTTACAGCACCAACGATCTTTGATTTATTTGTAGACCCAATAGTTGCTAGAACCACTTCTACCACCGATACTAAAATACTTTGTTGAATTAATCACTGGATTAAACCTATATAATGCATCTAGACAATTTACTACTTAAGGGATGCATAGAGCTATGGACTCCACAATATCAAAGTACATATTAAGTATAGGTAATAAGCTATTAAAACCTATTTACAAACTCTACGAGAAATGGCTATGGCTCCAGATAAAAAATGGGCCTTTTCCAGTACACGTAGGTATAATACCTGATGGTAATAGAAGATGGGCCATAGAGAAAAAACTCGAGCCCTGGATAGGACATCAAGAAGGCTATAAAAGAATAAAAGAAGTACTCGACTGGATATGGGAGCTTGGTATAAAAGCCGTAACAATATATGCTATGTCCACCGAGAATTGCACGAAAAGACCTCCAGAAGAACGTAATAGATTATTTGAATTAGCTAGAAGAGGGCTAAGAGAACTCCTCTACAATAAATCTATAGACAAATACAGGGTTAAAATAAAAGTAATTGGAAACATGAACCTTGTACCCAAAGATATAATAGATTTAGCCAAGAAAGTTGAAGAAAAAACGAGTAAACACAATGATAGAATACTATACATAGCCTTATGCTATGGTGGGAGACAAGAAATACTTGATGCTGTAAAGAGAATATCTAGTGATGTTAAAAAAGGACTACTAAACCCGGAGGAAATCGATGAAGAAATCTTTAAGAAATACCTCTATACTAGCGAATCCCCTGATCCAGATTTAATAATTAGAACATCTGGTGAAGTACGTATAAGCAACTTTCTCCTATGGCAACTAGCTTATTCGGAACTGTATTTCTGCGAAGCATATTGGCCGGAATTCAGAAAAATAGACTTCTGGAGAGCAATAAGGTCTTTCCAGCATAGAGAGAGGAGATTTGGAAAATAACGTAATAGCTAAAATTATTTATTCCTCTAAAAACGCGTCTACATCGCCATAGAGGATCTTGAGTTCTTCTAGAGTAAGCCTTTGTTTTCCTTTCTTAAGTTTTTCTTCAATCTTTTTCTTCTTTTCATCGAGAAGCATTTTTATACGTGCTTTCTCAATTTCTTTCACAGTCTCATTATATTTTGATCTTAACTCACTTAATTTCTCAACTAATTCATTAATCAACGAATTAAGCTCATTAAGTCTTTTCTGCAAACTATCTATTTTTTCATTAAGAGCATTTATTTGTTCACTTAGTTTCTCAATATCTTCTCTCAAAGGAGCCCTTTTCTCATCAATTCTATTTATTTGTTCACTTAATTCACTAATCTTCTTTTGAAGCTCTGAAAGCTCTACTCTATTCCTTACGAGTTCAGCTCTTAATTCAAGAAATTGCTTCTTTTCTTCTCTAGCCTTTAATGCTTTTTCTAGGAGTTGCTCAAGTCTAGCTATTTCACGTATAATTTCTGCTTCTTCATCTAGTGTTAGGACTCTTGTCTGCTGTATCCATTCAAGTCTTTCTATTTCTTTTCTTATAGCATTTACAGAAATTCTTGCCTCCTTCATTTCATTAAGTAGTCTCTTCTTCTCATTAAGTATATTCATAAGAGTTCTTGTCTCATTTAATTTCTCTCTACGTTTTTGCCTAAGTTCTCTAATCTTTTCTATAAGTTCTTTTCTCTTATTAGAGAGCTGCCTATATTCTTCCCGTAGCTTCTTTATTTTTTCTATAAGCTTTTTTCTCTCATTACGTAGAGACTTTAGTTCTTCAATAATGTTTATTCTCTCGCTCTTAAGCTGCTTAATTTCATTTCTTACTGTAGTTATTTCTTTCGTAAGTTCATCTAGAGCTTTCTCTAGCTCGACTATATTACTCATAACTTGTTCTTACCTCTTCTTCAGTATAATCCTGGCATCGACAACTATAGCTTTATCGGGATACGCTATAATTGGGTTTAAGTCAAGCGAGTCTATTTCTGGGTTTTCTTCAAGTAGTTTAGCTACTTTAACTATTATATCCGCTAAAGCCTCTTTATTAACTGGTGGAGTATTTCTGTATCCCTCGAGTATTTTATGAGCTTTTATCTCTTTTATCATATCTAGTGCGTCTTCACGAGTTAGAGGAGCTACTCTAAATGATACATCCTTTAGTACTTCGACAAATATTCCGCCTAAGCCAAACATTACGACGGGACCGAATACATTATCTCTTAACCCACCAACTATTACTTCAACACCTCCTTTTTCAGCCATTTTCTGTACTAGAATACCAGTAATTCTAGCATTTGGCGCTTTCTTTGGCACATTCTCCATAATTTTATTAAATGCTTCCCTTACTTGATCGGAGTTATTGACTCCAACTACTACACCGCCTACATCGCTTTTATGACTTATAT
Organism: Desulfurococcales archaeon; assembly: GCA_015522345.1. Taxonomy (GTDB): domain Archaea; phylum Thermoproteota; class Thermoprotei_A; order Sulfolobales; family Desulfurococcaceae; genus WAML01. Next base: position 6,462 of record WAML01000040.1, on the reverse strand, counting down.
CGGGTGATACAATTTTTAGTACTACAGGGTATCCTATTTTACCAGCTATTTCAATGGCTTCTTCAACATTTTTTGCAAGATAGGCTTCTGCAACAGGTATACCATAGCTTTTTACAACACTTATTGCCTCATGTTCTAAGAGTTTAATACGTCCTTCTCTAAGTGCATTAGATATTATTTCTCTCGGACTCATTTTCTAACCCTCATTCTATACATCGAGTATAAGTATAGGGCTTTTAGAGCTCTAGCAGCTCTTTCCGGAGACTCATATACGGGTATACCTTTACTTTCTAGTTCTACTTTAAACTTCTCTGCTGTATCACTACCAATATCTATTGCAATTAATGGTTTCCTATACCTTTCCTTAACTTCAACAAGGTAATCGATAAGTTTTGTAGTCATACCAGGTATCTGGGGTAAAGCAACAACAACTACTGCATCAACATAGGGTTTAGCAAGTACTTTTTCTAATACAATTCTATATCTCTCATCATCGGCGTCGCCTGTTAAATCTATTGGGTTTTCGACAATACAGTGGGGTGGCAGTACTTTTCTTAATTCCTCCTTTAAATCCGGTGGTGTAATGGGCATTTCAAATCCTTCTCTAGTTAATGCATCAGTAAGCATTACTCCTACGCCGCCGGCATCTGTTATAACAAATACTTTATTGCCTTTCATAAGGGGTTGTGTAAGCAGTATCTTAGCTAAATCAATTATTTCGTCAAAACTAAGAGCTTCAACTATACCAATTTGTTTAAAAGCTGCTCTATAAACTTCATATGCGCCAGCCAGAGCAGCTGTATGACTTGCTGCAGCTTTTCCACCACGAGCTGTTTTACCAGCTTTATAGACTATAATAGGCTTCTCTCTTACAACTTCTCTAGCTTTCTCTATAAACAGTCTTCCTCTCCCAGTCTTAAATCCTTCAATATACATTATAATTAGTTTTGTTTTATCATCTCTACCCAAGTACTCTATTAAATCAACGTCGTCTACATCAACTTTATTACCATAGCTTATTGCTCTAGAAATACCTATACCCCTGTACGCCATATAGTCGAGTAGAGCTGAAGCAAAAGCTCCACTCTGACTTATAAAACTAATATATCCCTTTGGAGGCCTCATCATTTTCTCGTCTGGAAGGAAAAACGTGTCTACGCCACTCCAGTTATCATATATGCCTAGACAGTTAGGACCTATAATCCTAATACCGTATTCACGCCCTATCTTCTCTACTTCTTCTTCAAGCTTCCTTCCTTCTTCAGTACCTGTTTCACGGAATCCACCACTAATTATTATAACAGCTTTTACTCCTTTTTCTCCACAATCCCTTAATACTCTAGGAACTATTGGTGCAGGCACAACAATTACTGCAAGATCTATTTTATCCGGCACATCTTTTACTGTAGGATAGCATTTAAGACCGAGGACTTCACTATACTTTGGATTTATTGGATATATTCTACCTTTGAACCTCTTCTTAAAATTCTCTAAAATTACTCTACCAACTTTTCCTTCTTTAGGAGTAGCACCAATTATTGCTACACTCTCTGGATTAAAGAAGTAATTCAACGACCCTGTATCCGGCAAAAGTAATCACCGTAGAGAAGGTATGTTAGAACAAGTATATTTATTAGACGGTTTCCTCTTCTTCCACCATAAACCCACTATAGTTTTCATTAAAAACTCTATAGTAGAGGTGATGGTTCTTCAGTATAATAGTCTTCTCCGCCAGCAACAACTCTCTGGATCATAGCGTAGAGGTTATCGAAGCCTTCTCTAGTTATTGACGAAACAGGTATTATTGTAGAAGTAATGACCCTAGGTATAATAGCCTCTAGATCACTGTAATCCCATAGAAGTCTTGTACTTTTATCCCTAGCTAGTATCGAGATAAAAACTTCTGGATTCTCTATCATATCCAGTATTTTATCTATTTCTTCTCCAGCCAATAAATCAGTTTTAGTCAACACATTAACCTGTGGTTTACCCAGACGTAATTGTATAGATGTAGATAGTAAGAGTGTTGAAAGCATATTTGATGGACTCTTACTAAATATTGCGTCAATGAGAAATAGTGAAAGCGATTTATGATCACCAATTATAGAGTTAAGTATTATAGGTCCAGCATCTCTAAAAGCAAATACCTCTAATTGCCCAGGTGTATCAATTATTATATAATTGCTCCTAAGACTATTTACTTCATCTAGTAATTCATCTAGTTTAGTAACTATAAGATCAGAAGAAGCTATTAATGCACCATTAGGACCTAGTTTATACTTCCTCATCACATCTCTAGCGTCAACATAATCTCTAACATCAACGTCGGGAGTATATGGTAAGTATTCGGCAGCAGGATCAAGATTTATAGTAGCTACATCAAAGCCAAAGTCTTCAAGCCACCCTTGTAGAGATCCCGTTAGAGTAGTCTTTCCCGAACCAGCTACTCCAAGAACTACTATGTAGTAAGGCATAGCTTTCACACAATACCTATAAATATATGTCAAATAATATAAACAATTTACATTAAATAATTACACATGGTTCTCGCGTGAAAAGGATTAGAAGATAAATATTGGTGCACGAGCTCCGTAGAATTTACCGCGTATATTTAGTTTGTACCCGCATCTAGGGCATTTATTTCCTTCTTCTAAATTCCACTTCACTATATAGAATCCTCTTCTCTCAATAACTAGTTCACCGCATTTAGGACAATATGTATTCTCCAGTGGATGCCCCCATACATTGCCTATGAAAACGTGTTTTAATCCTTCCTCCATAGCTACTTTAGCTAGTTTTTCAAGTGTTTCCACAGGTGTTGATGGTATATTAGTTAGCATGTACTCCGGATGAAATCTTAGTAAGTGGAATGGAGTTTCATCGCCAAGATTTTCTACAATCCATTTAGCAAGCCTCCTTATATCCTCTTCTTTATCTCCATAGATAGGGACAACAAGATTTGTTATTTCAATCCACCAACCTTGTTTCTTCATCTCTAATATAGAATTATATATAGGCTCAGGGTCAGGTACACCCATAAATTTTTGATAGAACTCCTTATTCCCACCACCTTTAAAATCAACAGTTGCTGCATCCATATATGGACCTAATTCTTTAATAGCTTCAGGCGTCATATACCCATTAGTCACCATTGTATTGAATAAACCTTTTTCTTTCGCTAACTTAGCTGTATCATACATGAATTCATAGAATATAGTTGGCTCATTATAGGTATAGCTTATCCCCTGGCATCCATGCCTTATAGCTTGCTCTACTACTTCCTCTGGAGTAAATGGTTCTCCAAAAACTCTATCGCGCCTAGTCTGGCTCAATACCCAGTTTTGACAGAATCTACAGAAGAAGTTGCAGCCAGCCGTAGATATAGAAAATACACAGGAACCAGGATTAAAGTGCATCAAAGGCTTCTTCTCAATAGGGTCAGGATTTGCTGCAGTAAGTAAGCCATAGACTAGAGTATATAGTTTCCCCTCATGATTATATCTAACGCCACATACACCATAGGCTCCTGGAACAATAATACATCTTCTATGACAAAGATAACAATAAACTTTGCCATTCTCTAGAGGTTTCCAAAGCCTAGCCTCTCTAACACCAGGTCTCTTTAGTACTTCGTCTTCCCGCATACTATATCAACTCAAATACTATATCTCTCACTAATCATAAGGTTACATATAATATCTTTAATACCTACCTCTTTAAATTCATAAAACTTGGTGTAACAAGTTGAAGAAAATATATACAGTACTAGGTAGTAATGCTACTAGTCTAGGGCGGAAAATAGCTAATACATTAAATGCAGAAGTAATAGATGTTTCTCGTAAACTATTTCCCGATGGAGAACTCTATGTTCGTCTACTAAGTAGGGTAGATAGTGAAGCAACTATTTTATTAATAAATTCAATGTATCCTCGACAAAATGATTCATTCCTCGAAACCCTCTTGCTCGCGAATGCTGTAAAGAATAGTGGAGGAAGAAGAATAGTAGCTTTAATCCCTTATATAGCATATAGTCGTCAAGATAAAGTATTCTTAGAAGGAGAACCAACCAGTATAGAGGTAATATTAAAGAGTCTACGTGCTTCCGGAATAGAGGACTTAGTTACATTAGATATACATAATCCACGCACACTCAAGTACTTTGAAGGCGCGAGTAAAAACATTATAGTATCTGATGAACTAGTTAAAAAAGCTCTTAAATATGTAGAAGATCCAATAGTATTGGCTCCAGATAAAGGTGCTTTGGAAAGAGCTAGATATGCAGCTGAGAAATTAGGTCTAGAATACGACTATTTAATAAAATACCGTGATAGACATACAGGTGAAGTATCTCTAAAGACTAAGGATATAAGTGTATCTGGAAGAAACATTGTAATCGTAGACGATATAATAAGTACTGGAGGAACAATATCATTAGCAGCTAGAGAATGCATTAAGAAAGGGGCTAAAAAAGTAATAGTAGCAGTTACCCATGCTCTCTTAATAAAGAATGCTATTGAGAAACTCAAGAACTCTGGAGTACTAAAACTACTCACTATAGAATCAATACCTTTGTATAGAGATAATGAATTTATAGAAATAGTTGATGTAAGTGAGAGAATTGCTAAAGAACTTAAAGAATTCCTGTAGATATACGTACTATTTTATACTATCTGGTTGGAATAATTCATTGTCTTATTCTGAAGCTAAAGCATTACTTCAGACATATTCAATAGATACTGTTAAAGAACATTACATACCTCGTGTACTAATTTTCTGTACAAGAGACAATGTATCAAATTTACTACATAAGATCATTAAGAGAGCTGGATTACTAAAAGAAACAGGCAGAGTAATTTATGCAACAAACGACGCACGGGATCTAGTAGTTTCATTAAAATATTCTATAGAACATAATAGAGGAACAAATAATGTAAACAATATATGGATAAGTATTGAAGACGTATTTGGCTTATCCACTATCAATCCAAAGAACCTATTTAATGAATTAACATCCGCGTTGAAAAATACTGTTAAAATTCATCCTAGATCAAAGAACGTCTATAAGATAATAATGTATAATGAATTATTCATTTTGGGAAAACCAATAGCGTATAGACCATCTAGAGAATTCCAGAAGAGAAAACCTTCCAAAAGACCGTTTTTTAGAAGTATTGCTTTGCCAATAGATTTTTCTAGAGCCCTAATAAATATTGCAAGAGTAAAAGATGGAGAAGTCCTTCTTGACCCTTTTTGTGGAACAGGAAGCATAATTATTGAGGCAGCGTTAATGAATTTGAAGACTTTATGCATAGATATAGATTGGGAATTAGCTCATGGTTCATACAAGAACATTAGATACTACGGATTATGTTCTACAGTAATTTTAGGCGATTCAACTAAAACCATGTTTAAGTACATTGATGGAGTTGCTACAGACCCTCCATACGGTAGAGCAGCTAGTACCCATGGAGAAGATATCAAGAAAATCTATAGTAGTTTCCTAGAGAGAATGTCGTTGATTCTTAAACCCAGGAAGTATATGAGCTTTATAGCTCCTCACTGGCTAACTAACTATGTTGATGAACAATTATGTCGCAATGGCTTCATAATAGTTGAAAAACACTATATCTACGTACATAGTAGTCTAACTAGAGTAGTCTATGTGGTGGTTAATACATGAACATTAGATGGTATTTACTAGGAACAGGGGCAGCTGTACCATTAAATAGAGGTTTACCATGTAATGCATTAAGAGTCGAAAATAACTTCTATTTATTCGATGTAGGAGAAGGATGCCAGGAGAAATTGTTTAAAGCAGGACTAGGAGTTGTAAAAGCAAAAGCTATATTCATAACTCATCTCCACGGAGATCATTTCCTGGGATTATTTGGCTTAATACAATCAATGCATATGTTAAATAGAAGAGAAGATCTTTATATCTATGCTCCAAACAGACTATGGAATATATTGAATACTATATTCAGTAATAGTGTAGAAAGCACTGGATTCAATATAGTGTTTCATAGCATTAAGAAAGATGCTCTACTTTATGAAGATAATTATTTAAAAGTATATTCTTTTCAAACAGACCATGGAATAGAATCATATGGTTTCGTAGCATATGTTAGAGTAAGGAAGAAACAGAAAAAAATAGTATATACAGGAGATACAAGACCTATTCCAAATACTATTGAAGCCTCGGAGAATGCTGATTTACTAATACATGAAGCTACGTTTACAAGCAATAAATCTAGAGAAGCCTATGAACAAGGCCACTCAACTTCTATGGATGCTGCAATAATAGCTAGAGAAGCCAAGGTTCGCCAACTCGTTTTAACACACATTAGTGCTAGATATGAGAGTCCTTTACCACTATACTATGATGCATATAGATTTTTCGACAATGTAATTATAGGAGAAGATCTAATGGTAATATATGTATGACTATACGATATATTAAAT
>WAML01000039.1 GCA_015522345.1 Desulfurococcales archaeon | reverse complement strand
ATCCCCTAGAGGTCATCGGTAATACCATTCATCATTAAATAGTGTATGTTATTTTTCTAGACTGGATGGTTCTTTTTCTAATATTCTTAGCTCTTCCTCAATTTTCCTATTTCTATAAAGACCTATATATCCAGCAATTATCCTAACACTTAATGCTACTTCTTCGTCAAAAAAGCACTGGCTCTCGACTTTACTATCATCAATTAGATAGACTATTATTTTTCTAAATCGTTTCTTAGGGCAGTCAATTACTTCAAATTTTTTTACAAAGCCATTTAAGGCTAAGGCTTCAAGGTATCTTAGTGTACATCCTTGTCTACAAGTAATATAGTAAGAGAGTATAATAGCAGGCTTTTCAGGCATATCGATCACTCGATTATATCGATATGTTCTATTTATTTCGAATATATCTTACATGTTTATGGTCTAATATAAAGGTATTTCAACAAAATAAATAAATCCCCTGGTAAGAAATTCTTTAGAGAATTAGCTTATGCCATAATATATGGGACATGAGGTGTTAAGTAACGGTAGGCATAAGGACGCGTATTGTATCTAAGATTATATGGAGTTCATTAAGTAGAGATGCTAGAACAGTAATTATACCGTATATAAAGGCTAGAGAAGGACCATACACATATATTATAGCTAAAACCCTTGCATCATACATTAAGATGACCATTAATGAAATAAAACAAGGAGAAGTCATATCTAACAAAAACGTTTTGCTACGCATGAAGAGTAGAGAGCCTGTTCTTGCTGAAGCCGTATATAGTCTCTTTTTAGCTGGTTTAATTCATCTCCCTAAATTAGCTAAATATCTTCCAAAGAATATGCCTCCAACTATGCTATTATATCATTTAGTTAGAGAAAAAGAAGCATCCTTACTAGCTTCAGCATTTACATTTTTAATAAAAAACATTCGCGAATGGAATGTTAAGCCTATAAAACCATTCGTTATCACTATAACTGTATCACATGAACCAATAGATCCTAGGAATGCTAGATCAGTTATTGAGAAGAAAGTTGTAGAAGACATAGAGGATACTATTAAAAATTCTCTATTAGCCATTGAATCTATTGAGCCAATACATAAACACATATATACTATAGACTTAAAAGATATTAAACCAAAGATCAATATCTTTGTTGCACCTAGTTTTACAACAAAAGAAATTATTATAGAATTTAGTGATGGGATCGAAACTCATCATATAACAATACCTTTAAAAGACCCTATGTGGAAACTCAATGATTTTCCGGAAAAAATTACCAATGAAATAAAGACTGTTATCATAAACCCTGTTGTAGAAATGAAAACCTACGCACCAAGAGGAGTTATAATAGTTGGTCCTCCTGGTGTTGGTAAATCTACTTTAGCTGAAGCTATAGCTCTAGAACTTGGTACAAAGATTGTAAGATTAACTCCAAGTACGTATAGGTCTATGTGGTATGGTGCAACAGAAAGAATTCTTACATCAATATTCTCTAGACTTAGGAATAGAAGAGACATAACTATAATAATAGATGATGCAGAATTTCTTACAGGAAGACATATAGCCTTACATGAAATTAGTATAGCCGAGATCTCTATATTATTAAATGCTCTTCAAGACCCACTAAGACCATTTACTATCCTAACCAGCAATGCACCAGAATTAATTGATCAAGCACTACTTAGACCTGGTAGAATAGATGTAGTGATATTGGTTGGTTACCCCGATAAAGTTACTCGATATAAGATAGTTGATGTACTACTTCGAAAGTATAAGTTAGGTGTGCCACAGGAAATCGTGGAGGAAATAGTACGTCGTACTAAATGGTTTAGCCATGCCGAAATAGATGCATTAATAAGACTTTCAGCAAGTAGATCTAAAGAAAATACAATAGATATAGATGCTTTAGATTGGGCTTTTAAGAAATTCTCAATAAATGAGGGAGAACGCAAACGTATACAAGATTATCTAAGATGGTATGTACAAAAGTTACAGGGAATAATATTATCATTCATATCTAGTGAAAGTGAGATATAATTAGACAATAGCTATATTTCAATAAATGTTATTATAGGGCTTGACATATTTATGGACGGACTCTTTTAATCTTTATATGGAGTTCATCTAGTTTACTTAATGCGTCTTCAGAGATCCTAGGTCCAGAGCCATAGAGTACTGCAATAGGTTTAGCCCCTATTTTTGTTGCTTCGTCAACAATCTTTTTAAGCTCTTCATAGCCTATTTCTTTAGCATTAGTAAACACTTTTATTGCATACTTTTCCCCACTCTTTATAGCAATTATATCAAAGAATGAATTACTTTGTTCGGATAATATGTTTACACTATAGCCTGCAGCTACATATCTACTAGCAACTTTACCTATTACTCCATACTTTTGAGCAAGTTTTTTGCTTATAAATTTAGCCTTTGCTGTAACCATGCTCGACACCCCTATTGCGTCTCACACATTATTATTGAATAAATAATTTTGTGTGTGAATAAAAAGATTATTTTAATTATTCAACGATCTTTTTCTTAGCTCTCTCTAAGAATATGTCTATGAGTTCTTCTATAGTTGGTCCTTCAACAACTTTTACTCTAAACGTTACTTTAACTACTGGTTTATTTACTTTTATAAGCTTTGTAATGTCACTGGGAGTACCTAATACTATAGTGTCTGCTTCTATACTATTCAAAGTCTCTTCAAGATCTCTTAGTTGCTCTGGAGTGTATCCAGTACTCGGTAGTACAGGGCCCATGTGTGGGTATTTCTTGTACATTTCAGCTAGTATACCTATGGCATAAGGTCTTGGATCAACTATTTCTGCTGCTCCATACTTCTTTGCGGCAACATATCCAGCAGCATATCTCAAACCGCCGTGTGTTACTGTTGGAGAATCTTCTATTACGACTACTTTTTTGCCACGGACTAGTTCTGGTTTGTCAACATATACTTCGCTTACTGCTAGACTTATTATTGCTTTGGGATTAGCTTTTTTCACATTATTCTTGATTACTTCAATATCCTCTTTCTTTGCTTGATCTACTTTATTAATTATTATTGCATCAGCTAGTCTAGTATTAACTTCTCCTGGAAAACTACTTATTTCCTGTCCAGGCCTCATAGCATCTGCTACAGTTATCATAAAATCTGGTCTATAGAAAGGCCAGTCATTGTTTCCTCCATCCCAGAGTATTATATCATTCTCTTTTTCTACCATAGTAAGTAATTTACCATAGTCTACGCCAGCGTATACTGTGAGACCCATATTTATATAGTGTTCGTATTCTTCGCGTTCTTCTATCGTAGCCTTGTATTTATCTAAGTCCTCATATGATGAGAACTTTTCTACGGCCATAAGCTCTAGATCTCCATAGGCCATCGGGTGACGGACAATACCTACTTTATACCCTTTTTCTACGAGCACTCTAACTACTTCTCTAGATACACTACTTTTTCCAACTCCTGTTCTAACACCTACAACCGCTATAACAGGTTTTGAGGATTCAATCATTGATTCACGAGGCCCTATGATCCTGAAGGTTGCTCCAGAAGCTAATGCCCTACTTAAATAGTGTCCTAAGTCTTCGTATGTTAGATCACTAAAGCTTAAAACAACTTCATCTACTCCATAAGTTTTTATAATGTCTTCGAAAGCCTCGATCGATAATATAGGTATTCCATCAGGGTATAATTTGCCTGCTAGACTAGGTGGATAGCGTTTGCCAGTTATACCAGGAATTTGTGTTGCAAGAAAAGCAATTACTCTATAGCTAGGATTGTCTCTGAAGAATACATTAAAGTTATGGAAGTCTCTACCACCTGCACCAATTATAACTACTTTACGCGGAGTAACCAAGCACCTCACCTATAACTCTCCTAATACATGTATCGGTTAATGTTCGATCACACTAATAAAATAATTGTCTACCTATGAGCCCCATCTTTTAAATCTATACAATTAGACGACATGATATATAGAGCTCGTCATGGTGTATGGTGTATGGTTGCAGATAGTTTTGTTAAAAACTGGTATGGATCTAACGAGCCTACATTGGCAGATCGTATAAGAGGGTTCTTCAGAAACGAGGGGAAAGCCCCTCTTGCAAGAAAGGCTATAATGGCTAACTACAGGATAAAAATGGCTTTAAGTAGAGTTAGAGCATACATAGACAAGCTTAGGGAGAGAGACCGAGATCTCTTTGAAAGAGCTGTTGAGGCATTAATGAGGAAAGATGAAGCTCATGCCAAGATGTATGTAAACGAGGTAGCTGAACTAAGGAAAGTTGCTCGTCAACTATTAATGATAGAGTACGTACTAGAACAAGCAAGTTTAAGACTTGAAACCTTCATAATAGTTGGAGAGACATTCACTAATATAATACCAGTTGTTGGCGTAATTAAGGAGGCCAGTAGAATACTTAGAGGCATAGCCCCAGATGTATGGGTAGAGCTCAACATGGCTGTAAATGATTTATCCCTAGTAATGGCTGCTGGAGGAATAGATATTGGCGGCGACATAACTATATCGATGAGTGAAGAAGCAAAGAAAATATACAGGGAAGCAGAACTCGTTGCAGAACAAAGGATGAAAGAAAAGTTCCCAGAACTGCCAACACTAGTATCTAGTGCTGAGGGAGAAACAAATAAAGTGACGCAGTCGTAAAGTACAATATTTTAGTATCGGTTAAGTATTACTGGTAATCAAAATAATCGTGTTTAAATAAAGTACTAGGTTTTTAAATAAAATAGCAACAATTTTTAATTAGTTTAAATTATTATGCTGCCAGTCTTTTCTCAGCAGAAATAACCATTATTTCGAGCACTCTCATTACATCTTTTAACACATATTTTATGTCGTTAATTTGTTTACTAAGGTCTTCGGGATCTGTTGGATCAAATTCTACAGTAAGCCCGTGTTTTTTAAGAATGATCCTTCCTGGACTTATTTCCATTCTAACTGTCTTAGTATTGAACTTTATCTTTCCTTCACTCTTAGAAAAACTTACTATAACAGTTACTGGTTTAAGACGCTTAATTATTACTCTATCTTCATATACTGTAAGCGACCACCACGGATTTATTATGATTGATGAATTAGATTCTAGTTCTCCCACTTTATTACTGGCTAATTCGAAAAGTTTAGTAATACTGTCTAGTGCATCAATTATTCTTTGCGATATGCTTACAATAGTAGGTTTTAGTGTTGCCGATTTAGATAGTATTCTGTTGTTTATTAAATTCTTTAGTGTAGATAGTGTATTAATTCCTTCATTCAGTAACTCTTTTGCTAAAACCATTGTATACACCTCCGATTCTCTAGCTATTGAATTAAAGCTATTTCCATAATTTATATATTTCATCTACTATAGATCCGCTAACTATGGATTTCTTGTTGTTTTTACTAACAATAAGTTTAGGCTCGTTTCCTATAACTTCACCACATACCGAAAATGGTATGTTGTTTTCTTTCAATATGGAAACTACTTTCTTTAAATAGTTTTCAGGAATAGTAGCTACTAATGATCCGCTACTCAATAACTTGTATGGATCTATATTTACAGCTTTTGTAACAACTTCTACAATAGGATCTAATTCTATGGAATCTAAGTCTATACTAAAGGTTTTTCCACTAGCTATAGCTAGTTCATACAATGCCTCAAGTACACCACCTTCTGTAGGATCATGCATTGAAGACACATAGTCTTTTATTAAAAGAGCTTTTTCAATAACACTAACATCGTATATAAGTTTCTTAGCTTTCTCTATAACATCTCTCGATACCCCAGCCTTTTTAAGAAGATCCTCGAAATCCCATGCTATTATAGACGCTCCTTCGCCCCCGATCCTCCCTATTACAACTACTTTATCGCCTACACGTGCACCATCGCTTGTTATAACTCTTCCTCTAGTATGTCCTATGGCAGTAGCAATTATGATGGGCCTAGGTATACCTGGAGTTACTTCAGTATGTCCTCCAATTATTGTTACACCTATTCTTTTAGCAGCCTCATCTATATCCTTCATTATGTTTTCTAAATCACCTGCAGTAGTTCCTCTAGGTAATAAGAGAGTAAGTAATAGCCATCTGGGTCTAACACCTCTAACAGCGACATCATTGGCAGCAATATTTACGGCAAGCCACCCAATGAACCTTGTGGCAGTAGTTATAGGGTCTACATGGGCTACTAAAAATCCTTCTCCCAAACGTACTATTCCAGCGTCTTCTCCAATAGCTGGACCTTTAATTACATCAGGGTCGTAGATGCCAGTGTATTTTGATATAATTTTTTCTAAAACTTTTAATGGGGGTTTACCTTCTTCTAAGTTCAAGTCTATAGAATCCCCTCCTAATACATTCTTTACATACGTACGATACGGGAGTAACTTGTATTAGGCAATCTTCACAACCTATTCTACCACATACCATACAGTAGCTTATAGCTGGATACCTACCACATATTTCACACATAGTATCTCTACATACACTACACACGCCTTTTTCAACGTCATAGTCGTCTCTACAAACTCTTCTACCGCATACCCGACACACATATTCTGCTGGCTTCAAACCACATATTTCGCACAGCTTTTTATCTTTTGCAGTCAAATCCTATTAACCACGCACACCTATATCTTAGTGGGATCTATTAATGCTGTATCGAATAAAGATTCCTTACTGTATAGATGCTATAGTAGAGTACGAGAGACTATATGAAGTTGTATCTTATGCTAGATTCCTAGCCCGTAATATATGTGTTCATAAACTCAGTAGTGATAAAATAAAGATATACATTCATTTGCTAAAAAGGGAAGGTAGCAGATTAATTGATTTAGGCAGAGTATATAAGGAGGTAATCAAGGAGGTTCGACTCTATAGAAGTTAACTATGTTATCAACCTCAATTTTATATACATATTCTTCATCCACGACTCCTTTATTTAATAGCTCCTTAAGTAATACAGCTATATCCCATGGATAGGAAGATACTCCTGGACGCCTAGGATCATCTATAAAATCAGACTCTGTTAACACATGCAATGGTTTCTGCTTTAGAACTTTTTCTAATAACTTCTTCTTAGCAGGGATAGAGTACCATAGGTTTTCTTTTTCAGCCCAATAAGCTTCATTGTACGTGGCATGGTGTAACAGAACTTTATTTTCAGGTATATTATGATCTAAGAGATATTTCTTTATTGATTTAACTGTAGGATATCCTCCTTGCTCTAGATGTAGGTGAACAATCATGTCGTGGTCTCTTGCAATCTCCAGTGCATACCACATTATAAGTTCTGATGTAATAAACCTAGCTGGTGCTGTACTATAGTGTTGTCTACCAACTTCACCTATACCGTCGACAAGACCTCTTTTATGGAGCTCAACTATTTTATTTATAATCTTCTGCGCATGCAATATTATATCTTCTAGGTGCCACCCCCGCCTAAAATACTCGTCTACTTCGGCTGGATGGAATCCCACAATGACTTTAGTTTTTAAACCCTCTTCTCTAAGAATATTTGCTTCTTTAATAACTAATTCATAGGCTTTCATATACGAGTCTATACTAAAGCCTTCTATTCCATAATGGTAGGGTGGAAGGCTAACTAAGGCAATAAACCACCCTCCACTTGATCTAAATTTTTTAGCTATAGTACGCGCCCCTAAGCCTTTAACTGGATTAGAATGGCAATGTGCATCACTAAGTAGGAGTTCCATAGCCACACCTCACTTTTATCAGTACTTAAAGGCTTCTTCATTTATTCCGTGAGTACAGCCTTCATCATCTATGCTTACAAGTACTAGTAACGGTTATTATAGTTATATCTCTGAAAATATAGTTGAAAGAGGTGGATTTATGGAAAAGAGAGAAAAGATTATTGCTATAAAACTACCCAGCGACGTATATGATAAACTAGTTCTTAAAAGTAAGATAGAAGGATACAAGCTCGTCTCTGATTATATAAGGAATATTATTTATAGGGAACTTGATTTAGAATATGAGGCTTCACGTATAGAAAGACTTGAAGAAGAAATAAAAGATCTTAGGAAAATATTCGATGAACTAAGCGTAGATAAAATTTACTCTCGTATACTCAGGAAGATACAGGATATGATAAACTCTATTTCTGCTGAATCTACAAAGGCTTTGCAAAGAATAGCTGAACTCTCTGAAAGAATAGATGAAATAGAATCGAGAATAGCTTCTGTAGAACAAAAAATAGAGCATGCACTAGAGGCTAGAGTATCGTATAAAGCTGTAGAACATAGAAAAACAGGCTTAGAACGCTTAAAAGAAGAAGGTGTATTATTCGAGAGTGAATTAAAGAGATTAAGAGATAGAGATAGATTCTTTGCTTACCTAGAACGTGGTGGTGCTAAAATAATTGAAGCAGCTGGTGAAAGAATAGCTGTTGATAGAGATTTTTGGGAAAATTTCAAGTACAAGTTATTTAACGAAATAACAACTAATAATGATGATTATATAAAGACTATTCTCTCTAAACAAGAATACAGATTATTTATAAAACTGAAGGAGAGCGGATTAATATACTATGACTCTATAGAGAGGCGTTGGAAACCTGTTTCTAAGGATCTTGTGGAATAAGAATATTTGTTTTCATAAATAATGATCCCTAAGATATTAATTTTGTACCACTAAATTACCTAATATACTAGCTGTATAGTAAGTGGTGCAATACAGTTATGCACTTGAACAATGAAGTCATAATACTAGGCGGAGGCTTATCAGGTCTAAGTATGGCTTATAATTTGGTTAAAGTATGTGGTTTAAAACCTATAGTGATTGAAGCAGGTGACAGATTTGGTGGTTTACTCAAGACCGTAGAGAAAAACGGTTTTTTATTTGATGTAGGAGGGTCTCATATACTGTTTTCTAGGGATAAAAACATATTGAAGGAATTACTTTATTTCCTTAAAGATAATTATATACAGCATTATAGAAATACTTACATATATTATTGGAATAAACGATTCATTAAATACCCCTTTGAAAACGGTATATATATGTTAGACCCTATTGAGAGATATGAGATCCTTAAAGATATTATAGAGTTAGTAGTAAAGCGCGAAAAAGATGTTTTAAAAAAGCCTAGAAACCTCCTTGAATGGTTCTATTACGTTTTTGGTAAAGCTATTTCTGAGAAATACTTAATACCATATAATCTCAAGCTATGGAAAAGAGACCTTAGAGAAATATCTTTGGAATGGGTTGGCGATCGAGTACCTCAGCCTCCACTAGATGATATAATTAAATCGGCTGTTGGAATACCTACCGAAGGATACAAGCATCAACTAATATTTTACTATCCTATAAGAGGAGGAATTTATGCATTAATCGAGGGTATATTAGATCATTTGCTAAAGGATTCCTTAGATCTACGTTTAAAAGAGAAAGCGGTATCTATTACCTTAGATGAGGATAGAGTATTTATTGAAACTACTAAAGGAGAGTATAAAGCAAGATATGTAGTATCAACAATACCTGTTCCTGAATTAATTAAAATTACTAGAAACACTGAAGGTGAATTGAAGAGGTACGTTAGAGAGCTAGATTATAATAGTCTTCTAGTTATAGGTATTGGAGCTAAAACTTCCATTAAGAATATGCATTGGATATATTTTCCGCAAGAAGATATAGTATTTCATAGAATAGCGTTTTTATCTAATTATAGTCCCTATATGGCGCCTCAGGATAGGGCATCGATAATAGCGGAGATATCTATTAATCCGAGAGAGAACTCCAGCCCAAATATAAATAGTTTAGTTTCTAAAACAATTAATGATCTTGAGGATCTTGGTATTATTGAGCGTGGTAGTGTAGAAACTATAGTTACTCAATTCTGGAAGTACGCGTACATAGTCTATAATCATTCTCATAGGAAGACCATGAAGTATATAACGGCATATTATAGGAGATATAATGTATTTTTAACAGGTAGATTTGGACTTTGGGAATACAGCAATATGGATAAGGTATGGGTTATGGCTAAAGAACTATCTAATAAAATATGCAGTATATTAAATAAAGTAGCATAGGGGTCGATATGGAAGAAATTAGTAAAGTACTTGTAGTAATACTAAATAAAAATAATGCCGATGGATTGAAAAAGACTTTGCTATCCTTAGTAGATCAAAGCATTGAAATTTGTAAATATTTTGATATACTTATAATGGATGGTGGCTCAAGTGATGAATCGTTTGAAGTAGCCTATAATTTTGCTAAAAAGTATCCTTGCATAGAGTTTAGGGTACAAAAGATCAAAGGAGGTACCGGACCGGCCCGTCTAGAGGCAATAGAATATGCAAAATCTAAGG
>WAML01000038.1 GCA_015522345.1 Desulfurococcales archaeon | reverse complement strand
CTTCAGAATCTACATCTGGCCTGAGATTCTCTATTTTCCTCCTACTATAACTATGTATGATCTCTTTAAACTTAGCAATACTTTCTCTACCAACTATGTATAATCTATATAATACTTTGTTCTTGTTACTTTCTAGAACTAAACTCTCTATACGACTAAATACGCCCATCCTAAGAAGCAGTAAATGTATTTTATAAACAAGATCCTTACTTTCGTCCTCAATAAATATTAGTCCTCTACTATAATCCTTCCTCAAGCGCGAATAACCGCAGTCAAAGATACCGGCTACGAACGCCCTTAAAAATTCCTCGTCTAAAGTAAATAAAGCTGGTTCGACAGCTGCATCACTTCTATCTTCTCTTAAACCTAGTGAATAGAGTATTCTTGCTATAAAACTCGATCTAATGATCAGTAGGTCTTTTCTTGAAATAAATGCTTTAGCCGGGAGATTAAAGAGTTTTTGTAGAAGATCGATAATGTATTTCTTATCTATCCTATCCCCTATAGCGAGTTTTGCGTATAAAGGCTTTTTATCACTAGACAATATGGCGCAAGACAGTATATATCCTAGTACATACCCTAGGTCAGGAGAAATTCTAGGAATTCTATAGACTAGTTTACCATACTTAACATATTCAATGAACTCTGTCTTTAATTCCCTATTTAGGGATTCCAGCACAGTTTTTAATACACTGTATCTATGTGCCCTAGAATCTAAGGTGTAGAGAATGCTTTTGGCCACACCTAGTTTTTTAGAAGCATTAGCTAAACTTCCATGAGTTTTCTTCAAATACCCTTTCAATTCATTAGCTATTTCTTTTTTCAACTTAACTACTGTATTCTCCGGCAATTTAATTAATTTGAAAATATCCTTATTGTCCCCATTAGGCTTAGGGTACGTAGCTACACGAGCTATATAGTCTCCAGGCCTTAGATCAGATGCTTTAACCCACGCTATTTTTCCACTACGTATTGTTAACACTGGGTTCTCGGGTGTAAGACCTATTTCTATGCCCGTGGCCGTTCTAATCCTTATTATAGAGTCTTTACGTAATTTCCACGCTTTCTCGGTCTCGTAATAACCTAGTTCGAATGTATTAGTGTCAAGCGATAATATTTTCTTGTTGAAACTACCTATGTAAGTTTCTTTACCGTGGGCAAGATCGTCAACTATTTCGCCGATAGTGGTTATAGCCCCATTATCTAATACTATATAGGTGTCTGGAAGAACACATAGTCCAGCAGCAGTCGATCCTTTGCCGCTGGTATATACTCCTCTAGGAGCTAGTTTAGCAGCATACTGTAGTAGCATGGATTTACCTAATCCCGGGTCGCCTACAAGGAGTATGTGTATATCTCCTCTAAGCCTAGTCCCGTCTTCAAGTATCTTTGGTACACCGCCGAAGAGAGATAGAGCTATTGCTTCTTTAACGTCCCAGTGACCGTATATTGATGGCGCTATACTTAGTATAATCTTTTCTCTAATCCACGGATCTTTGGCTAGTTCTCTAATCTTCTCTTCATCTTCTCTAGTAATCTCTATTTCCTCTAGAACCTTCTGTTGGACATCAATATGGTTTGCATCTATGTATAAACCAAATACTGCTCTACCAGTACCCTTAGTTACAGTACTAGTAGGCATAACCCTCAGTATACCAGTTACCGTTATTCTATCACCAGGTCTAGCTACATCAACTAGATCACTAGTTAAGATAACCTCTATACTCCTAGGCATTTGCCCAGGAGGAACTTCTTCTGGTCTTTCTTGTACAACTATTTTCTGCCAATCAATGAATTTAGAGCGAGTCATGTCAAGCTGTAATTTCCCAGTTTTACCGCATATAGGGCATACAGGAGGTTTTTCCAATCTCTCTCCTAGTTCACCTAGTTCAGGCCAGTAGAAGCCATGTCTATCCTCAGAGTCCACGTGGACATAGTATGCTTTAACCATTTTAGCTTCTACACGAGTTAAACGAACAAGTATGCCTTCTATAGCTATGAGTTTACCAATATACTCGCTACCCAATTCTCTAATCTTTATTATCCTAGGTAGATTCCTAAACCTAGGATAGAATTTCTCTACAGTTTCTGCATAATCCGGGTATTCCTTCATAATAAGTTCTTTAATAGCCTGACTACCAGCTTCAATAGCTATATCAGGCTGGTTTTCAACTATTCTAGCCAACTCCATATCGTATACTAGGAGGTCATTGAAGTCTATTACAAGACTTCTTTGATTCATTAAAGCAAGTGTATTAAGTCTTTCACGATACTTGAAAACACCCGTTCTCCTATCCTGGAAATTCATTATGAAATCTTTAATCCTTTCTTTAATATCTTCTAGACCAAGTACTTTTCTTTCTTCAGCTACGAGCTCGTCCAATGTACCTAGCTTCCCTCTATTAACCTACATACTAGATATAAAGTGTTAAACTCCTTTTTCTACTCTCAGTATCTTCAGCCACTTCTTTAACATACTTTTTATATTATTGTAGAGCACTAATTCTTCTTCACTGAGTTTATTAATTATTTCCTGTGGAGGCTCTATGAAAAGGAGGCGAACAATCTTTCTTAGCCTCGACGAACCTATTCTATCAATATAGTCTTCAAACCTCTGGATCTCCATAAGAATTCTTGTATTTCGTTCTTCTTCAAATCTATTATATAGCTTAT
Organism: Desulfurococcales archaeon; assembly: GCA_015522345.1. Classification (GTDB taxonomy): domain Archaea; phylum Thermoproteota; class Thermoprotei_A; order Sulfolobales; family Desulfurococcaceae; genus WAML01. Next base: position 2,815 of record WAML01000038.1, on the reverse strand, counting down.
TTATCTCTTTGATAACTAAATGATAAAAATATCTATGTATTCTAGAGAACTCGATTTTTCTTTGAGTAGATTCTTCAGTATAAGCTATTTTAGCTAGTTTCTCGAGTTCTAGACCTTCATCCTTTATTTCCACAAGTTTCTTATCAACTAGTTTGTAGGCAATCCATCTAGGGAGATCGTATTCACTGCCTTTAGTTAATTCAATAACTCCTTCAGGAGTAAGTATAGGCCCTATATTCTCGACTACGATAACTCTTACATTCTCTTCTTCAAAGTCCCTAGATATGATTCTCAGACCATACTCTATAATAGCGGATGACAAATTATCTTGACTCACCATATTATGTAAACACCTCATTTAGAGAGCATGTGATGGCGTCACATACAATACTCAAATGCTGGATTATACAAGATACTTATCTATTGAACTAGAGATATAAGGTTAAGTATAAAGTCTATACACACAACATACTATACCTATGGAGGAAGAAGATAAGGTGTAGAACTTGGCTTCGAGAGAAGTTCTAGCTGAACTACTATGGGCAGAGAAGTATAGGCCGAGAACCCTTGATGAAATAGTTAACCAAGAAGAAATAGTTTCAAGGCTAAAGAAGTTTGTAGAAGAAAAGAATATGCCTCACCTCTTATTCGCAGGTCCTCCGGGGACAGGAAAAACTACTGCAGCACATTGTCTAGCACATGACCTCTATGGAGAAGAATATCATAGATACATGCTCGAACTCAACGCCAGCGATGAAAGAGGTATAGATGTTATAAGGAGTAAGGTAAAGGAATTTGCAAGAACTCGAGTACCCGGTGAAATACCTTTTAAAATAGTTCTATTAGATGAAGCAGATAACATGACTGCCGATGCACAACAAGCTCTTAGAAGACTCATGGAAATGTATACTGCGAACACACGATTCATACTGATAGCTAATTATCCAAGTAAGATAATTGAGCCTATACAAAGTAGGTGCGCTGTATTCAGGTTCACGCCTTTGAAGAAAGAAGATGTAGTTGGTAGACTAAAGTGGATTGCTGATCAAGAAAATGTAGAATACGATATCAATGCCTTAGAGACAATATACGAGATAAGCGAAGGAGATATGAGAAGAGCTATCAACATATTGCAGGCAGCTGCAGCACTAGGTAAAGTAACAGTAGAATCCGTCTATAAAGTAGTAGGACTAGCTCATCCGAGAGAAGTACGTGAAATGATTAAACTAGCCTTAGATGGAAGATTTGAAGAAGCTAGAGCAAAACTTAGAGACTTAATGATAAACTATGGTCTATCAGGACTTGATATAATAAAGCAGATACATAGAGAAATATTTAGTGGAGAAATAAAGCTCCCCGAAGAATATAAGGTAATGATAGCTGATTATGCAGGTGAAATACAGTTTAGATTAGTTGAAGGAGCAGATGACGAGATCCAGTTAAACGCCTTCTTAGCAAGACTAGCGTATGTAGGGCGCAAGTTTAAGGTGTGACAATGACTAAAAAGATCCCATGGATAATAAAGTATAGGCCTAAGAAAATAGCTGATGTAGTTGACCAAGATAGTGCCAAAAGAGATTTTACACTATGGCTTAAGGCTTGGCTGACTGGTAAACCAGATAAAAAAGCAGCTCTACTATACGGGCCAGCTGGATGCGGTAAAACAAGTCTCGTAGAAGCAGCAGCTAATGAATTTAGACTAGAGCTTGTAGAAATGAATGCTAGTGATTTTAGGAGGAAACAAGATATTGAAAGAATAGCATTAACAGCAGCACGGCAAAGAAGTCTATTTGCTAGAGGAAAGATCATATTGTTAGACGAAGTAGATGGAATATCGGGTATGGCTGATAGAGGAGCTTTAGACGCTATAATAGAGTTAATAAATGAATCTAGATACCCAGTTGTAATGACTGCAAATGATCCTTGGGATCCTAAGTTAAGGCCTTTGAGAGACGTTTCTAAACTCATAGGATTCAATAGATTAAGTGAAACACATGTACTAATAGTACTTAGAAGAATATGTATGGCTGAAAAACTAGAGTGTGAAGAAGAAGCTCTAAAAATGATTGCTAAAAGAAGCGAAGGCGATCTCAGAAGTGCAATAAATGATCTACAGGCAGTTGCAGAAGGATATGGTAGAGTCGCGGCAAGTCTTGTGCAAGCACTACTAGGCTATAGATACCGTGAATACAATCCATTTGAAGCATTGAGAAATCTATTTAATGCCAGATATATATGGCAGGCAAAAACTGCTGTAACACAAGCCAACCTAGACTACGACACACTCCTAGAATGGATTAATGAGAACATACCCAAGTACTATAGTGATCCCGAGGAAATGTGGAGAGCTTTTGAAGCATTAAGTAGGGCAGACGTATACCTTGGAAGAATAAGGAAATCTGGTAGCTGGGACCTACTCTCATACGTATTCGATATGGCTGGCCCTGGTGTAGCATTTTCTAGAAAGAGATATAAGTTCAAATTTGCAAAATTCCAGTTTCCGCAGAAAATATCTAAACTAGCTAAAACTAAACATACGAGAGAAGTTAGAGAAGGAATAGCAAAAGCACTTTCTCGAAGACTACTAACATCTAGAACACGCATAAAATCTGATGTAATACCATTTCTACACGTAATATTCATGCATAACCCGCAGTATGCTGCACGAATAGCTCTAGGATACGATTTAACAGACGAAATGATTAAACTTCTCGCAGGTCCTAGAGCAAACGAAGTTCTAGCTTATGTAAGAAAATATAGGCGTCAGAGAACGTAGTTTCAAGTTTATAGCACAAATCTATCCATTAGACAATCT
>WAML01000037.1 GCA_015522345.1 Desulfurococcales archaeon | reverse complement strand
TTGCCAGCGATAAATGCTATCAATGGTTTTTCAAGTCCATGTTTTTTAATGTACGATGCAAGTCTCTCTTCAGCATCACCGCCTATTTCTCCAATAACTACAATAGCTTTAGTATCATTGTCTTCTAAGAACATTTTATAAACATCTATAAAATCTAATCCTGTAATAGGGTCACCACCTATTCCTATGACTGTAGATTCTCCAAAGCTGTGTTTGTTTATTTCTCGTGAAATTTCATAGGTTAATGTACCACTCCTAGAAATAACTCCTATAGCTCCTTTTTTAAATACGTGGGAAGGCATTATACCTACTTTAGCATAGCCTGGCGAAATAATGCCGGGAGTGTTTGGCCCAATTATTATCGATGCCCTCTTTCTAGCATAATTTATAAACCTTAATTCATCAAGTATCGGTATCCCTTCGGTTATCACAACTATAGTCTCTATTCCAGCATCAATAGCTTCATAAACAGCATCAGAAGCATAGGGTGCTGGCACAAATATAATTGATGTATTTATCTCTGGGAACTCCCTTAGGGCCTTCTCTACAGTATTATATACAGGAACTCCATGAACTTTGTATCCCTCTTTACCTGGTGTTACACCAGCCAAGATCTTAGTACCATATTCAAGCATTAGTTTTGTATGAAAACTTCCTTCTTTACCCGTTATTCCTTGCACAACTACACGAGTTTTTTCATTAACAATTATTACCATAGTTTATCCACCTCTTACATATTCTATAGCCTTTTTAATTGCTTCCTCTAATTCAGTATACATTGGTATACCATGTTCTTCTAAGATCTTGCGGCCAAGTTCTTCATTAGTGCCAAGCATTCTAACGACAATAGGTTTACTAACCTTTGTTTCAGCAATTGCATCAACGATTCCTAGAGCTACTTCATCGCATCTAGTTATGCCACCAAATATATTAACTAATATAACCTTTGTCCTAGGATGTTGTAGGAGGATCTTCATTGCTGTTTTTACTCTTTCGCGGCGAGCTCCTCCTCCTATATCTAGGAAATTAGCGGGGTTGCCTCCATATTTCTGGACTAAATCCATTGTAGCCATAGTTAGTCCAGCACCATTACACATAATTCCTATATCTCCGTTTAGTTCAACGTAGGAGAAATTATTCTTTTTAGCTAATTCTTCATACTTGCTAAGTTCTCTAAACATTTTCTCTTTAAATTCTGGATGCCTGTACAATGAATTATCGTCAATAATTATTTTAGCATCTAAAGCAATTATTTTACCATCGCATGATCTTGCTAATGGATTAAACTCTACAAGTTCTGCATCAAGATCGTTCATTATAGACCACATAGAATTTATGATATCGTACATTATACTCCAATAGCTCTTGTCTAATCTCAGTTCATCAGATATCCATCTAGCCATGTATGTTTTTACTCCATTCCAGGGATCAATATTTATCTTAATTAGCTTCTCCGGGTATTTCTTAACAAGTTCTTCTATTTCGACACCGCCAAGGGACGATGCAAGTAACGTTATTGTTCTTCTCCCTCTATCTACTGTAAGGGAAATGTAATATTCTTTATCAATACATACTTGTTCTTCAACAAGGATCTTCTTTACTTTCTCTCCTCGGATTAATGTAGAAAACAATTTCTTAGCAAGTTCTGCAGCTTCTTCAGGACTTGAAGCAAATAATATACCTCCAGCTAGACCTCTCCTACCTACAAGTACCTGTGACTTTAATACAGCTCTGCCACCTAGTAACTGGACATATTTTTTAACTTCATCAACCGACGAAGCTATATAACCTCTAGGTACAGGTATTCCGTATTTCTTCGCTATTTCTTTTGCTTCATACTCAAATAAACGCAATTTTCTTCACCTATATATCTTAAAAATTGAACTAATACTATAAAATACATGTTTGTAGTATTAAACTCGTAGTTATATATTCTTTATAATTTATTGGAATACTATAAATCAGAAATGCGGTTTATTTAGTTCTCATACATTTGATTAGCCGTGTTTAATACTTCGTTTATTTTCTCTAATATAGCTGTCTCTTATACACATCTCCGAGCC
>WAML01000036.1 GCA_015522345.1 Desulfurococcales archaeon | reverse complement strand
ATATAGACTATGTACTAAGCTATTCAACTGTAACTGTTTTAGCGAGATTCCGTGGCTTATCTGGATCAAGTCCTTTTACTACAGCTGTATAGTAGGCTAGTAATTGAAGAGGTATTGTGTGTGTAAATGGTGTGAGTAACCAGTGTGTATGTGGTGTTTTTATTGGATAGTGGCATTGGTCTATTAGATTTGATTTTTCCGATAATACACATATTATTGTTGCTCCTCTAGCCTTCATCTCCTGTATATTCCCTAGAAGTAGTTCTTCTAAGTAATCTATTGGCGGAATTACGAAGAGTACCGGAAAATCTTTTTCAACTAGAGCTATAGGCCCATGTTTGCTTTCTCCCGCTGGATACGATTCAGCGTGTATATATGCTATTTCTTTTAGTTTTAGAGCACCCTCCATAGCAATTGGTAAGCCTATTCCCCTACTTAGGTAGTATATACTCTTTTTTCTACTAAGCCATTTAGCTAATTCCTTAACAATATCTTCAGTACTAGCAAGAACTTCTCTAGAAAACTCAGGTACTTTCTTCAATAAACCAATGTACTCCCTATACTCGCTCTCTGAGAAACGACCAATAGAGGAGCCTTGTTTTAAAGCCAAGAAAGTTAGTAGGAGAACTTGTGTAGTAAAAGTCTTTGTAGCAGCAACACCTATTTCAGGCCCTGCTCTAGTATATAAAGCTACATCACTCTCCCTAGGAATAGCTGAATCAACCACATTAGATACAGCAATAACTCTAACACCCTTCTTCTTAAAAGCCCTAAGAGCCATTAGAGAATCAATTGTCTCACCACTCTGGCTAACAACAATCAATGTATCGCCAGAACTAGCTATAGGAGAATAAACCATGTACTCACTAGCTATAAACGGTATAACAGGTTTTCCAAGCAATATACTAGATAATAAACTATAGTATAGACTAGCATGAAAACTGGTTCCAGCAGCTGTAATAAATACTTTCCTAGAGTTAAGGAGAATAGAAACAGCTTCATCAACAACAACATCACTTAATAACCCATACAATGTATCTCTCAAAGCCCTAGGTTGCTCCATAATCTCCTTAAGCATATAGTGTGGATAACCAGATTTAGAAGCATCTTCTATACTCCACTCAACAACTCTAACTCTCTTACTCCAATCAACAACACCACTACCTATGTTTTCTAAGAAGACATTTGTTGAAGTAATATAGCCTATTTCGTCATCATATACAATTATTACTCTATTAGTATACTCTAGAAAAGCAGGTATATCGCTAGCTACAAAATTGTATCCATTACCTAAGCCAATTACTAAAGGGCTATCTTTTCTAGCAAAAAATATTTTATCAGGCTCAATAGTAGAGACCATAGCAATAGCATAACTACCCTTAAGCATTTTAATAGCTTGTTTAAAAGCAGTATATAAGTCGTTGAATTCTCTATAAAACTCCTCTACTAAATGAGGAATAACTTCAGTATCAGTATCACTCTCAAAAACATGGCCGCGCTCAACCAAGAACTGTCTTAACTCTCTATAATTCTGGATAATACCATTGTGTACAACAGCTATTTCATTCCTACAATCAGTTTGAGGATGAGCATTAACATCATTAGGGATCCCATGTGTAGCCCAGCGTGTATGACCTATAACAGTATATCCTCTTACACTACTGAGTCTAATCTTCTCCTCGAGTTCATCAAGTTTACCCTTTCCCTTTAAAACAATAAGCTTCCCCTGATAAACACCAGCTACACCAGCACTATCATATCCTCTATACTCTAGTCTCTTCAACCCTTTAAACAATACACTACCAGGCGATTGAGCCAAAGGCGTTTTCGATAGTGTACAAAAACCTATTATACCACACACTAGGTGAAACACCTAATTAAGCCTTTATAAATAGAGTAGTATATGAAACTAACCTTAAATACCCACTACATGGTTTAATAGCAAAGAATAGTCTATGGTGTAATATATGAGTGCCAAGTCCATAAACAATAAATTAGTTATAAAAATTACTGGAAAAACATTTACAAAAAATAATGTAGAGTATTTAAACAAGATAGTAGAGACTATTAGAGCTCTAGTAGAAAAAGGATATAAAATAGCTATTGTAGCAGGAGGAGGAAATACTGCTAGAAACTATATAGAGCTATCTTCTCTACTCGGAGTAAAATCCCATTACCTACTAGACATGATAGGCATAGAAGCTTCTAGATTAAATGCATTAGTTCTAGCATACGCATTATCTGATATAGCCTATAATAAAGTAGTTACAAACCCAAACGAACTAAATAACCTACTAAAAATCTACCCAGTAGCTCTACTAGGTGGACTAATACCAGGTCAGTCAACAGCAGCTGTTGCAGTAGAAGTTGCTGAAGCCATAAATGCTAAAGAAGTAATAAATTTAGGAGCAATAGATAAAGTATATGATAAAGACCCTAACATACACCCCGATGCAAAACCCTTTACATACATAAGAGCTAGTGAACTAAAGAAATTCCTAGAACAATCAATAATCCCCGGAAAATACCAGTTATTCGACGCGCACTCAATAGACTTAGCAGTAAGAAGCAAAATAACAATAGTATTATGCCACTACAAGAAACCAGAAAAAATCCTAGATTACATAGAGAAAGGAGTAAATCCAGGCACAATAATACTGCCAGAGTAAAATCTGAGAAAAACTATAAAATTCTATAACTATAAACTTTAAGAATCCCTAAATACAAAATCCTTAATGATAGGCGCGGGGGTGCCCGAGCCTGGGCCAAGGGGGCGGACTCAAGACAGGCGGTACACAGTATCTCTAAACCGCCAGAGGGGGATCCGCTGGCGTAGGCCGGCGTGGGTTCAAATCCCACCCCCCGCACCAATTTTACTGCTTCTATTCCTTTCTATCAATCATCAGGGAGCTATAGGGTATAGTATGTTGTTGAGCACGTTGTTGAATAAAAAGATCACTAGAAAACTTGATAATGGAACAGTTATATTATCATCTATTTTCCCAAGTACTTCAAAATGCTCAACAATACTAGCTACAATAGCAGCCACAATTCCTGCTATACCTATTAATGCACCTATAGGTATAGTTACAGCTAACATAGCTAAATTACCGTACCAAGACTTAGTTCTATATCCATATAACATATTCCTTACAACACCAGTGATAGCGTCGCCAAATGCCATAAAAGCTACGGGTATTACACCATACCAGAAAGCTTGTTGATTCTGTCCAAACAATAGCCAAGAAAGAGCTATTATGACTCCCCACATTATACAGAAATGGACTTCATACATATTATCT
>WAML01000035.1 GCA_015522345.1 Desulfurococcales archaeon | reverse complement strand
TTCTTAATTCTGTAAAGCTATAGATTCTTTAATATCAACTTCTTTAACAATATCGCTGGATAAGAAGGTATCTGAATCAATCTTTTCTAGCTCCTCATCAGCTAAGCTAAACTTTATAAAAGACTCGAGAGCAGCTCTTATTAAATCACTACGTGTAATACCTAGTCTTTCCACAACAAGATCTATTCTCTCAAGAAATCTCTCATCAAGCTTAAAAGTTATCACTCTCAAACCCATAGCATAACCCCTCTTTCAACTTAAAAACATTAAAGGAATATTAATTCGACAAAAACACACTGTATACCGGGGGAGACCTAGCCGAAACTAAACACATAAAGAATAGTAAAGAATAGAAACAAATGATAACCATACAATGGGCCCGTAGCCTAGCCTGGATAAGGCGCCGGCCTCCGGAGCCGGAGATCCCGGGTTCAAATCCCGGCGGGCCCGTTTATACACCTATGTCTTCAGGCGATCAGTTTAAACCTAGGTTTTAGAGTTCTCTGTTCACGGAGTAGGCTAGGTGTTTCCAAGGGTGGAACTGTGCTACGATAGTGTTGGCCTGCAAAGAATTACCGCTCCAAAGAGTACTAGTCCTCTTTTACATACTTTTAAATTGTGTGTATGGGGTTTGAGTAAGGTTATCGAAGCTGTTTATGAGAGGAGTATTACTGCGTCCGTTGAGGAAGCTGGATTTGCCTGAAGGTATACAGGTGAGGGTGGGGATTGAAGAGGTCTACGGGCTTTTAAGGGAGTGAAGAGTTGATGTTCAGAAGCTTAAGGACGAGTTGAAAAGTATGTATGGTTGAGCTGTCTTGGCATGCTACTATGCCGATACCTATACTCTAGCGGAGATCCTTAAGGGTAATCCCGTCTATGAACGATATGCTGGAGAGGAGCTCATTACTAGATGAATTCAATATGCTAGAGCTCACCTATGCGTTAACGAGAGACTATGGTGGAGAGAAGACTGTTGAACTACTGGTAGTAGAGCCAGTTATATCATTGATCGTGTATAATGAATTACTCCACGTATATAATATTCATCAAACAAGCTAGAATACTAAATAGATTAAGGAAACCCATAGAAGTATTTTAAGCTATACCAAAAACTATGGCAGCGACGGCCAAATAGGTATTCAATTTTATTAAACACTAATATAGTGTATAAACTACAATTATATATCTTATGTTTTAACTAAGTAGAATACTAGGCTATTGTGTAAAGAAAAGTTCAATTCAACTACTCTACATAAAAAGTACATATATAATTGCGGTAAAGCCTACTTGACAGAAAAACAACATCATTAGGTATTGATGTAAGCCTTGTTTCCCAGTATTGCTGTATTATTTTAGCTCTGGTATAATTGGCGGCTTTTCTTTTAATGATATTAATGGTATAGCTATACCTGGTCTAGGGTATTTACTAAACTCTATTCGTTCACCATCACTAGTTGATACAATTATGTAATTAGCATTTCTTATTTTATCTTCTTCTTCAGAGCTACATATATGGTAATAGAGTATTGGGAGTCCATAGAACTTATAATAATCTCTAAAAAGCCCAAGTAATCCCACAACAAGCTTTCCTTTCTCAATAAACTTTAGCAAAAATATAGTTTGTGAAGGACCAGTATATGTCATTGCTAGTCTAACGAGATCGTTTAATCCATTTACTCTAATTGTAAGAACTTTCCTTATTTCTTCACTCATATATTCATCCCCCCATTCCTCCTGAGCATTTAATAAAATAAAATACCATATACCATAAAATAAGTCATACTATACATGTAATCTAGAGTCGCCAACTTCTTTTACAGTTTTTGCAAGAACTTTACCTAAGTACTTAATACGGGACTTATTCACATCACCATTGGTACATAGGGAGTCAGGGTTTATCATTATTATCTTAGGCCATACCCCATTGTATTCGAATAACTTATTATTATCACAATTATAGATTATCGAAGGAGCACCGCCTTCGACATCACTATGATACTCTATTACATTACCCTGGATTATTACTGGTAAACCATTTTCACTAACTCTAGAACGAGCTACATACGTTATATAAGTATACTTGTAGGTGAGGGGATTAAGTGTTACAACATATAACGTGCATCCCTTAAGTAAGTACATTCTAAATATTTCGGGATAAAGTATCTCTTCATTAATAACAACTCCTATATTGCTTATTCTAGTCTTAAAAACATTGACTTCTTTACCAGTAACAATATTATAGTAGTCTTCAATATTCGAGATAACCATTTTCTTATTCCTGCACTTTATACTACCATCTCTACCAATAAGTATACTTGAAACATAATAGTGCGAACCAGCTTTCTCCAAAAAAGCAGGAATAATAATAGAAACTGCCTCAGTTAAAGCCAATCCACGCATAACTTGTATACTATGATCTTTTACTTGCTCAAACAATCTTTTAACGTACCTACGTTTAGAAAGATCTGTATACTCGAGTACGGGACCCGTATTAAAATAAGGAGGAAGAATAACTACTCTAGCTCCATAAGCTCTAGCAACTCTTATCCATCTACGGATTTTCTCTACATTATGTTTCCTAGCAAAAATCTTTGTTCTACCATGTATTACAGCAATATATTTTCTATCTTTTACTCTTTCTCCAATAAATTCAATATCTATACTATTGTCTATGGACATACTCTTTTTCTCCAAGAATCACTTCTAACTTTAACTACTTTATTGACTAGTTCATTATATATACTTCTCAATATGTCTTGATAATTAGTTTTTCCTTCCTCAACCATCTTCATGAGTTCTTCAAGCTTCCTAGTTGTCTCAACACTTACTACATCTCTATAGAACTCGTTCAAGAAATCATATACGTAGAATGCTCTAGGAGTAGGCATTAACGCTTTATACTTACCAGTTACTTTAACGTATTTTCTATCAATTAAAGTCTGTATAATCTTAGCATAAGTACTGGGTCTACCTATACCTTGTTCCTTCATCCACTTTATAACATCATGGAATCTAGCCAGAGGAGGTTTACGTACATCAACTCTAGTTATAGGATACTTGCCAGGCCTTAGCTCAGGCAATGCTGTCACCAGTGGATAAACTTCCAAGAATCCAGACTTCTTTATAGCTATAACTCTATCAAGTAGTGTTTCATACCCATTTATCCTTACTATAATCTGTTGTTTAACGACGCTCGCAGGTATCATTTGACTAGCTATAAACCTTCTAAATATTAAGTCGTAGACTAGATAGTGTTGCCTAGTCAAGGGTCTAACAGGCTGTATAATACCCTCTCTAATTAGTTCAGACAGTCTATCTGCATCAATAGGTCTAGTAGGCCTTATAGCTTCATGAGCTCCTCCAACACCCCAGGTTCTAGGCTTAAATAATTCACTATATCTATCACCATACTTCTCTTGAAGCCATTGACGAGCAACAGCTATTCCAGCTTCAGAAATTCTAGTACTATCAGTCCTATGGTACGTTATAAAACCTAGTTCAAAGAGTTCTTGTGCTATCTGCATAGTTCTTGTAGAGCTTAAACCATATCTAGCAGATGCTTCTGCAAGAAGAGAATCTGTAGTAAATGGTGGCAAAGGATTAATGTCTTCTTCTACAATACCTTTAACTAAAACCTCGGCTTCCTTGCCTAGCAGCTCCTTTGTCTTCTTTATACCCATTTTCTCTACAACGTCCTGTGGCAACTCTATCTCAAATAAGTCTTCGCCGACGGTAACTACATATTTTAGAAGTTTATACTTTTTAGCACGAACACTTTTTTCGTATCTATCAATTATATAGCCTAGAACAGGTGTTTGTACACGTCCAGCGCTCAAATTCCTATTTATTTCGCGGCAACAATCTATATCCATATTCTTCTTCTTAACTAGATAGTTTACACAATAGTAAGGCCATAGATCATACCATAGTTTGCGGGATAAACTAAAGCCCAGCCAACGATCCTCTATCCTCCTAATTATTTGCGCTTCTACAAGCCTCATATCAAAATCTCTTGGATTACGTATAGCGTTAAGAATAGCTTTTCTAGTTATTTCATGGAATTCAACACGTTTTATCTCACGAGTATATGGTTCCAGTAAAACCTTTAGATCCCAGCCGATTTTCTCTCCTTCAGTATCAGGATCCGTTCCTATGAATACTAGGTCGACTTCACTAGCTAGCTCCTGTAAAGCTCTAATAACATCTAATTTACGAACTATATCTCTAGAACCACATCTGGGACACTTATTCTCTTCGTGAGTAAACTGGTGTCCACACACACTACACTTCTTTATATCAGTGTATACAGGAATAAATCTTCCATCAATAATAACTACTCCATCTATTCCTTCATCAACAGCTAAATCATAAACGTGTCCTACACTCGCTACAATAGAGAGAACATAGTCTCCCGTTGTTACATCATAAACTCTAATGTTATCCCCTATCACTCTGATACTCGGTTTACCAAAGAAGCTAGCTATAGTTCTCGCCTTATTAGGCGACTCAACTATTAATAAAGCAGACTTAGAAATCTCTAGTTTTTCTTCAGCAACGATTTCCCCAGATAAGATCTTTCTAACTCTTTCCCTATCTCTATCGATTTCATTAAGTAGCTTCTCAAGATCGATTTCTTCAAAGTTTTTGAAATCTATTTCCTCGAATAGCCATCTCATCCTCTTTATTAGTCCATTGAGTAGTCTAATATCGTCAACCAATACCACGGATAAACCTTTAGTTATACCACCAGGGTATAAACGAGATGTGCGTCCGCTAGCCTGTATATATGTTGCAACATCGGGTATAAGGAGAAACGTTTTACCATCTTCTTCTACAAAACCTATGTCTCCTCTAGTCTTTATCCTCTCTTAAATATCGCTTCTACTTAATAGGTTTCTAGCGTATTCTAGGGCTTCAAGTAAGAGTTTCAGCAAAGGAGTTTCTTCATAAGGTTCTCCTTTTACAGCCTTCTGTAGTTCCTCACCTACTCTAGTTAAAGCTGCTTGCGTAAGCCTTCTCAAACGCATGCTTAAGCGTCCAATGTATATTTCAACAAGTCTCTTCTCATCACCTTCAACGACATCCCTTAATATCGTTAATACTCTTAAAATATCTCCAGGCTTGGGGCTTTCAAGCCTCGTGCTAAACTTGTGCCTTGGGACACCAGTAAATATAGCGTATCTCACGCGTTCAGGCAGATCTAGTCCTCTAACCATAACCCCGTAGTAAGTAGCTACACCTACTAGAATATCTACATTACCTATAGTGAATTCTTCTAGAACTTTAATATTCTTCTTAGAATGAAAAGCTTCTGCTTTTACTCCATGTTTTCTAAGTACATCTGCAATATACTCTGCATACTCTATACCTTTATCTATAGGTACGTAAATTAAACCACCACTACCCAGTTTCTTCACCAACTCTATAACATGTTCTTCAATTGATTTACTAGGAATTATGTATGAATCAACAATATTCCTTACGGCTTCAGCTCTACTTCCTGCTTCAAATCCTAGGAGGATCCTAAATAATCTAGGATAAATACCTCTAGGCCTTCCCGTCGCACTAGATACAACAAGTACTGTTTTTATTTTATCCCTTGCCTTCCCAACTAATTTTTCTAGTTTTTCTAACTCCTTTCTAATAGATTCTTTTTCACGTTCATCTTTTACTCTCATTATCTCTATACGTTTCTTAATAATATCTAGCGCTGCCTCTATTTCATCACTAGAGAAACCAATAATTTCTAATAGTAGTCTAATACTTTTTCCACTTCTTAGTATAGCATCCACATCGTCAACCATTATAAATGCGTATTTGTGTTTCTTAAGAAGCTCGTAGTATTTGTGTATGAACATTGATGTAGTAAGTAGTATATCGAAGTCTCCTTCACTTATTTTATTCAAAACCTCTTCTCGTGTTTTCTTTGATATACGTGAATGGAAAATGACTATTCTCGGCGAAATACCTGCTTTCTCACTTAATTTAACGAGTTTATTATAAGCTTGATTAAGTAGTGGAGTCGTAGGAAATACTAAATAGACTTTACCACGTTTCTTCTTAAAGAAATATAAGGCCGTTACTAAACCAAACATTGTCTTGCCCATTCCCGTTGGAGCTATAATTGAGAAGCTCTTACCCTTTAATACACGTCTAGCCCAAGTTTTTTGAGCACTCCAAAATCTATATCCACCTGTGGCATCACTAAAGAATTCTTCTAGCTCTTTTAATTGTTCTTCGATAGAGAGTATTTTCCTTAAATTCCTAAGTACTCTAACATTTTCTGCGTAAGCCTTCATTAACCTATAATAATCTTTTAAACCTATTTCTCGAACTATCCCAAATACCTTCTCTTCATCAATACACTTAATGCATGGTGCTTTAAGGTTTAAGCGTAAATCACTATTTACACCATAACAATTGGGACACGAATACCTATAGAGGCCCCTGATTACTTTATTCCCCATTTATCTCAGCCACTATAGGAAACAATTTAATTCTCATGTAAAGTTATCTAGGAATATGCGGGATATATAAAGTTACCCAAGTAATGTATCTGCTACATTTTACGATAAAACAATGTCTTATTTAGAAAAATAATTAATGGCTTAAGA
>WAML01000034.1 GCA_015522345.1 Desulfurococcales archaeon | reverse complement strand
ACATTCTATTACTGCATTGGAAGCAATTTTTATTCTAACACCTTCCTTTTCTAATATAAGGTAGTTCTCTTGTTCTTCAACAATATTTATATTAAGTATTTTGGCGAGCTTTTTTTAGTTTAGATAGAGCTATTTGTTCTACATTATTTAATCGAATAGTTTTTACTATGCTTTTTCCTATTCTAATAGAAGGCTCTACATTAGCGTTATATAATATTGGTTTCTCAAGTACATGCCTAGGATTGTAGCCTTTTTCTCTAATAAGTCTCTCTATCTCAGGTGGGTAAGAGTATCTCCATCTCCAGAGAGCTTTATCTATCCATACTCTAGGCAGTCTATGTGTTCTACGATAGTTTTCCAGCCAATTCTCCCACTTACTCCATAGGTCTGGATGTAGTTTTTTAACTATATTGAATTCTGCTAATCTACTCGTAGGACATAGATAGCAGCCTATTCTATCAAAGCCTAGCCTATATAGTGGGTGTAGAGGTAGTTTCTCTAAGTGTATGTACATGTGTATAGCTAGTGAAGGCCAGTCGTATACTGGTGATGCAAGGTAGTTAAATGGAGTGTCTGTTCCAGTTCTAGATAGTTTTCCTACAAGAGCTCTTTGTGTTGACTCGTATTTTCTTTGCCCGGTCACACTAGCCACTAGTCCATATAGATTCTTTTCTTTAAAGTACTTGTTTATGTAGACTAGCTTAACTACTGTAGTACACCATCGATAATCTCTTGCAGGAGGACCATATATGGGTAGATTTCTCCAAAAACATCTCCACTATTGATTACATCCATTTCTAGATCTAGTATATTCGCCAATTTATTTACTGTCTCAATGGTCTCTGGATGCTCTATCCCAGTATCATTAAAAACGGCTTTTCTAACACCAGCTTTAGACGCTATAGACGCTGCTACACTACTATCTTTACCTCCACTTACTGTTATTACTAGTCGATAGCTCCTCTCTTGTAGATTCTTTATAAAGAAAATAGCTTCTTTTTCGAAATCTAGGAGGAAGTCCTTATTATACTTGACAGCATTATGTAGAGTGGCCTGTTTTCCAGGAAGCTCCGGGGCTTCTAAGCCTTTCCACACCTTGAGTACTCTAACTTTATTACTACTAAGTAATTTACCTATACCTTGGTACTCATTGTTCTTTGTAGCTATAGATACCCATTCACCATATATGTTCTTGCTAATAATTTTCTCGCTAGATAAACTTATGAAGCTGAAAGGCTTTAGTCTATCTATATCTAATATAATGTACGACCCTACTTTATTGTGAGTTATAAATGAAACTCCATAGTACGTTGGCCTAAAACGCCATTTATTAGAGTTTATATCATAGAATCTAAATCCTACAGTATATCCATTTACTATAACTTCGTCTGATACATCTATTCCCTGTACATTGTTAAGTAGGACAATGTTGTTTTTAGGTGAAAAATACTTCGTAAAATAATCTCCAAGATCGTGTTGGACTCCGCTACGTAGATTCTCTATATCATGAGGATAAGCTGGTCTGGCATCACCTGGAGGAACAAGTTTTAAAATTCTATAGTCGCTGCACATTCTATTATCTAGTAATGGGACGCCCTTGTCTTTGCACCAATATATTCTTGTTTGTATTCCTCTATAGATTCTTGTAGCTTCATAGCCTTTTATTCTCTTAACCATATTCATTCCTCGACTAGTGTAATGATGTAAGCATGTTAATAGTTCTTATTTATTCCTTCTATATTTGAATTCTGAATAGACTAGAATATAGCCTCGATCTTGTAAGTATAGAAGTTAAATGTTTTTCTTTATATTAGTGTATTTACTATATTAATTCAATGGATTTAAAGTGATTGAGTGAGTGATACTATGGAGTATGTTGGATTGGCTCCAGTGAGGGCTATTATAAACGATAATCTATATGGTTCTATACCTGTCAATGAAATAGAGTATATGATTATACAGACACCTGTCTTCAATAGGCTACATTATATTAAACAACTTGGTTCAACCTACCTAGTTTATCCTGGAGCTAAGCATAGTAGGTTTGAGCACTCACTTGGTGTAATGCATTTAGCCACTAAGATACTGGATAATATAATTGATTCAATTGATGCAACTGAATTCCATGAATTATTTACTCCAGAAGCTTTTCAGAAGCTATCGAGTATATACAGTAGTTCTAGAGAATATAGGAATAGATTTAGCAACTATATCGAGTTTCTCCGAGCATTCTTAGTTCAGAGTATAAGGCTTGCTGGACTCCTACACGATATAGGTCATTACCCCCATAGTCATGTAGTTGAAGAAGCTCTCGGGTATAGAGGACTCCATGAGAAACACTCTATAGAAATAATATTAAAGTGGAGAGAACTAGACCAAATTCTTGAAGAAACCACTATATATCTAGATAATTCAAGTTACACGGGAATTACTAGAGAACATATTGCGGCTATTTTAATGAATACTGGTGAAAGAGAAGAATTTATTGAAAACAATAGCAACTATGTACCAATGCTTACGCCATGGGGCTATGATTTACTCCATAAAATTATTTCTGAAACATTTGATGCAGATAGACTCGACTATTTGAGGAGAGACGCTCTTCATACAGGAATGGTTTATGGATATATAGATATTGATAGAATAATACAAAATACACATACAATTAGAAGCGGGAGATCGTATATTATATGCTATGACGTTAAGGCTCTTCCAGCGCTAGAGGATATGATCGATGCTAGAATTAAAATGTATAAACTAGTCTATTTCCATCACAAAAGCGTTGTTTTAGCCGAGATCGTGAAACGTATGCTAGAGAGAGCTATAGAATATGAAGAGAAGGGTATTAAAATATTTCCTAGGGAAACAGTTAAGTCCATCCTATTAGATAAGTACGTAGAAACAGTAATTAATGATCCATACAGGATCACAGATGAAGTACTAATACGTATAGCTAAGTACATCTTAAACAACGAGTCTATAGATGATAATACAAAATATTATGCCAAAGCATTCATTGACAGACGTTTGCTTCCTTTTACAGTATTTAAGAGAGAAGAAGAGTTAACAGATTTCATTAAGAAGACTATTAATTCAAAAGTATCTCAGGAACCCAACAGCCTTAGAAAACACTTGGATATAATAATTAACGAATTGAAAAAACTTGAAGACAGAGACTATGATTATAAAGGAAATACATTAAAAATAATGGTTGTGCCAGTAAAATATCATGGAGTACATGGTTCTCAAATACTCATAAAGACCCACATAGGTATTTCGAATCTAGATGAAGTTAGTAGTTTTATTAAGTGGGTAAAGAAAAGGTATGAGAACTATAGCTATGCATATATTTACGCTTACTTAGTAGATGAGAACACTATGATTAATATGAAGTATAGTAAGAGTAATAGAGAAGAACTTTATAGAATAGTTAGAGAAATAATTAGTGATTACATAAAGTCATTTATAAAAGGCATAGTTTAACGTATTAATATGTTTTTGAATGAGTTTATGAGGTAAGCAAGAAGTAGTGTGTATAGTGAATAAAGTGTGGATGGTTGAGCCATTATTTTATCAAATGCATCTCTACTACCTTTATATAATATGGCGTTACGAACTAGTTGTCCGTGTACTAAATAGTTGCGCAACATGTTTACTGTGAGAGGTTGTTTAATAAAGTATTTTTCAAGATCTTCTTTAGTTATATTTTCTTTGCCCAAGAGTTTCCTTAAAGATCTTATCTTGTCCATAACCTTAGTTATTTCTTCAGGATCATTTATTCTGGTGTAAACTAGATTTTCTAGGCGAGATATAGTTGTTTCAATTGATGACCTCCATATTTTCTTAGCTTCACTTGGAATATCGATCATTTTTGCATAAGTATTTATTATACTTGAGAAAGCTCTTTTATAAAGTTCTTTTATTTCTT
>WAML01000033.1 GCA_015522345.1 Desulfurococcales archaeon | reverse complement strand
TAATTAAACCTCTAATACATGTTGTCTCTATATTAGGTGTATTGGTAATTACCGCAGTATTATGATATAGTATTGTAGTTAATTAAAGATAAGGTTTATTCGGGATAAATGTCATCTTCTCAGACTAAGAATATAGTTATTGGTGATTATGTAATGAGTCAGCAACCGAGTATAAAGCCCCCTTCTTTCTCTAGACCAATTAATCCAACATTTGCTTTAATAGGTGAAGCAAGGAAGAAGTTGAAGGATGTAAGACATAAAATAATGGTGTTAAGTGGTAAAGGAGGTGTAGGCAAAACATTCATATCCTCTATGTTAGCTCTAGCTCTGGCCGATAAAGGATATGCCGTAGGATTACTAGATGCAGATATACATGGGTCATCAATACCTACTGTATATAACATGAACAATGTTAGACTCTATGCAAGTGAAGAAGGTATTTTACCTGCTATAGGACCTTTGGGAGTTAGAGTTGTAGCTACCAATCTACTATTAGATCAGCCGGATACACCAATTATTTGGAGAGGACCATTAAAATCTAGAGCAATACTAGAGTTTCTTTCGAAAGTTGTATGGGGTCAACTGGATTACTTAGTAATAGACTTGCCTCCTGGTACAGGCGATGAAGCAATAACTATTGCGCAAACAATAAGTGATCTAGACGGAGCAATTATAGTTACAGCGCCAAGTATATTATCTGAAACAATTGTAGCTAAAGCAATAAACTTTATTAGGAAATCAAAAATACCATTACTGGGAATAGTTGAAAACATGAGCTACTTTAAATGCCCAGTTTGCGGCAATATATACTACCTACTTGGTAAAAGTACTGGCGAAAAACTAGCTAAACAATATAATACAGTACTTCTAGCTAAAATACCTCTAGATCCAGGGATAGGTGAAGCTATAGACAAAGGCGTTCCATATCTACTCGAATACCCTGATGGAGAAGCAGCTAAAGCCATAAAACAATTAGCAGATAAAATAATAGAGCTTCTTGAAAAGAAAGAATAACTATATAGGGAATCTATACCTATTTTCATAACTAGTTTTATAAAATAGTTTACACATTAGATCATCTTTGGTGTGAGTAAACTAGGTTTTACCTATAGCATCCTCCTCTGGCTAGTAAGGGGGTATATATCATGGAGTATGATGAAAGAGAACCAACATGGCTAATACTGAAGAAAGCAGCTGAGCAATTGTTTAAACAAGGTAAAATAGCTTTTACTAGGCGAGAACTAATAAATTATGCTAAAAAATACCTGGCTCCAGACAGGCCTGTATCAAGTCTAGATTTTGAAGTAGATCTAGTGACAGTGAATGGTAGTAGCAAAGACAAGTATAGGGATCCTGAGAAACTATTTCTATTTAGAATCGGTAGAGGAAAGTACACTCTATACGACCCAGAGCTCCATGGACCTATAGAAAAGTATCTTGGAGTAGTAACTGGGATACCTACTAGGAAAAACGTTCTAGAAAATGTTGCAGAAAGTCTAGAAAAACGGGGTTATCATGTACAAGAAGTAAATCAACCTGGTAGAGCGACAGCACCAGATCTAATAGCTACTGACAGCTCTGAAAAAGTAGGGATATGGATAATAGATCCCGCAGGAGACCATAGGAGCCAGATGAGGGCTTTAGCTTATAGTATAGGTTCAGCTCTTATAGAGAGGAAAAAGTATAATTGGGTAATGGTTATAGCTCCACCCGATATTCTAGCTCATATACCTAGTGATATAAGAGAAGTTTTAGAAAAACATGGTATAAGATTCGTTATAATAGAGGAAGAGCGCAGGTACACGGTGAAACTATGAAAATAATAAAATTGCCGCCTCCTCTAAAAATCAAGACCCCACTATCAATTGTAATAGAAAAGAGAAGAAGTAGGCGGAGATGGCTTAATAAACCTCTTGAACTAGAGAAACTCTCTACAATACTATGGAGTGCCCAAGGAATTACAGATACTCGCTATGGTTTTAGAGCAGCACCAAGTGCTGGCGCAACATATCCATTGGAAATATATGTTGTGGCATCAAACGTTATGAATATAGAAAGCGGTATATACCACTATAATCCAATGGAGCACGCCTTAGAGATAATTAGACTAGGTAATTATAGTAAAGAACTAGAGGATGCATGTCTTAGACAAAAATGGGTTGGTTCAGCACCAGCAAATATAGTTATTACAGCAGCATATGCCAGGACAACTCGGTATTATGGAGAACGTGGATATATTTATGTACATATTGAAGTAGGTCATGTAGGCCAGAACATCTACTTAACTGCTGAAGCTCTAGGTTTAGGGACTGTCGCTGTAGGGGCATTCTACAACGATAGAGTGGCTAAACTACTTGGGCTAAAAGGAGAAGAACCTTTATATGTAATGCCTATAGGATACCCATATTAACTTGATCTCTAAGGTAAAATACTTTATATAAAGGTGATTCAATATAGCGGGTAAGGTAGAATATTTTTGTCCTAGATGTGGTTTTTCTACTCAAGAACCTATTCTTAGATGCCCTATATGCAAGAGCCTCATGGTTGTAAAACATAGTTTCGAATGGTCCATAGATTATAGTAGGAGAGGCATATATAAATTCCATAAAATGCTTCCATCTATAGCTACTGAGAATTCCTTAGATGAAGGATTTACTCCTTTGATTAAGAGTAAGCGTGTATCTATAGAGCTAGGAATAGATAACTTATATTTTAAAGACGAAGGAAGGAATCCTACTGGAAGTTTTAGAGATAGAGTTGCAGCATTATTTACCAGTCATGCATATGAAATAGGGTATAATACTCTAGTGTGTGCTACAGATGGTAATTTAGGAGCTTCATTAGCAGCTTATTCAGCTAGACTAGGTCTTGGTGTAAAAGCAATTATACCTCGTGGGAGCGATTGGGGTAAAATAGTTTTAATGAAAAGCTATGGAGCAGATATTATAGAGCACGGAGAGAGCCTTGACGATGCATACGCCTATGCTAACATATATGCTGAAAAAGAGAAACTATATAATGCTACAAGTGAATCAAATGCTTTAAGTATTGAAGCATTAAAAACGATATCTTTTGAACTATTCCTAGAGCTTAAGAAACAACCTGATCATATTTTTGTACCTATAGGATCGGGGCTAACACTATACTCTATATATTATGGTTTTAAAGAATTACTGGAATACAAACT
>WAML01000032.1 GCA_015522345.1 Desulfurococcales archaeon | reverse complement strand
ATTTAATAATGTAGGAGGTTCTTCATTACTATCTGGTTCTCTAAATTCTACATACATAGGTATATTTGTTGACTCTACATATTTCTTTACTTTCTCTATATATACTTTAGGGAGCCAGCCCTTTATTAGATACAAGTACTTGGATTTATATAGTAGTGAGAGTGCCTTAATTCTTTCATATATATTATCAATGATTACCTTGTATTTAGAGAAATCTTTGGCTATACTGTTAATGTAGTTCTTCAAATTATCCTCTACTTCAGTTAATTCCGATGACAATTCCTGTTTCTTTTTTTCTAAGTATTTGATAGCGTCTTCTACTAAAGAGAATCTGCCTACATAGCTAGGTAATTCGATTATTTTTATACCATATGCTATAATAGTTTCTCTAACACCTTCTTCTAAATCCTTAGGAACTATTAGTAGTGCTATTATTTCCTCTTTAAGAAGAGCTTGGTGATAAATATGTATGCCTTGAATGCTTTTGTATACTCTTTCTATAATGCTCTTTTTTCCTTTAATAATAAGTGTCGTAATATATTTGCCTTTAAAAAGTATATTAGATATCTTCATGGTTCGTGGGAAAGCCTTCAATAGATTAATATATTCAGTTACCTGGCTTAATTCGTTTTTTAGCTTCTTTAGCTTCTCATCATATGAAGATATCTTTCTATACATATCATCAATATCTTTTTCAATATACTCTATAGTTAATTGCTGTAGCTCATTTAATGAAATTGTTACATCAATCACTTTTCCTTTCAACATAGATGCAATTTTATTCATTTTATCTTGGATACTACTTATTTTGGTTGCTAGCTTCTCGTACTCTTCTAAAGCCTCTTTCCCAGCTTTAGTTATATGGAGTACTCCTAGATTTTGTAGGTCATTAGCTATTTTTTCTACATAATCTTGGGGGACAATTATGTATGTTTGATACATTTCAACGGGTTTATTCAGTATTACTGGCATGGAATTTATACACCTAGGATTAGCTTTACTGTTTTCTCTATAGCTTTGCTCTTGAGTGAAGAATCAATATTTTTAATTGAATTAGCTTTTTCTTCTGCTTCTTTAATTATTTCTTCCGCTCTTCTTCTAGCATTTTCTATAATTTCCTGGGCTTCTCTTTCATATTCTTCTACTGGTATACTTCTTTGCATTATCTCTCTTGCTTTTCTTCGAGCGTCATCTACTATTTTTGACGCTGTAGTTTTTGCCTTCTCTAGTATAGAATCTACTTCTTTCTCTATAGCCACAAGATCTGCTGGTGTAGACACTAGTTCCTCACCACATACTTCGTATTATTAGTTGATGAACCCTATGGAATATAAATCTTAATATCTCTGTTATAGTATTAAAGAACGGGGATAAAGACTTCTTTACATTATAGGGTGGAACATGTTGCCTCATTTACGTTTTGGTCCAGCGGGTAAACCTATTGAATATAAGGGTAGTATGCAAGGAGTTCCCAAGTTCTTGAGAGAAATAGGTCTTAACGCTTTAGAATATCAGGCAGTTAGAGGAGTGCGTATTAGCGAAGAAAAAGCCCGCGAACTTGGGTCTGAGGCTAAGAAATATGATATTGTACTTAGCATTCATGCACCATACTATATAAACCTTGGGAGCCCTGTTAAAAAAATCATTGAATCAAGTATACAGAGATTGAAAGAAAGTATTCAAGCAGGATTATGGATGGATGCAACTATAATAGTTTTCCATCCTGGATACTATAAAGGAGTTACTCCATCTGAAGCGTTGGAGAATGTAATTAATGCTTTAAAAATTGTTGAAGAATATAGAGAATCAATTAAAGCTACACATGTATGGCTAGGGCCTGAGACTACAGGTAGAACTAGTCAAGTGGGAACTGTTGACGAGAATATAGCTATTTGTATGGAAATAAGTAATTGTAAACCCGTTGTTGATTGGGCTCATATATATGCAAGAAATATGGGTAAGTACATAACATCCGTAGACCATGTTATTGAAGTTATAGAGAAAATAGAAAAAGAACTTGGTAGAAAAGCTGTAAGTCCTTTACACATGCACTTCTCTAAAATAGAATACGGAAAAGGCGGGGAAAGAGAACATCATACATTGTCTGAAGAAGGATATGGACCTGATTTTAGTATAGTGTGTAAAGGATTAGTTGAAACAGGAGTAGATGGAATAATTATTAGTGAGAGTCCTATACTTGAAAAAGACGCTATTGTTATGAAAAATATTTGTAAAGAACTATGTGGTGTTGAATGTATTGCTGACTAGATTTAGGAAGAAATTATCCAATTTAATGAATATTCTTGTTCGCCCATTAGCAAGAGTGGGTGTTTCACCTAATATAGTTACAGTATCTTCTATGATTCTTTTAGTAATTTTTTTATTAATCTATTACTTTATCTGGTCTAATACATTTGTGTTATTAATTGGAGTTATCGCCTCAGCTTTATGTGATGTCTTAGATGGAGCATTAGCTAGATACTTAAATAAAGTAAGTCGTTTTGGCGCTTTTCTAGACTCCACCATAGATAGAGTAAATGATTTAATAATGCTATTGTTCCTTAAGTTTATAGGAATAAGTGATTTATTAGTATACAGTCTTGTTCTAACTTCATTCCTTATAAGTTACGTACGTGCTCGAGCGGAATCTTTAGGAATAACAATGGAGGGTGTAGGATTTATAGAAAGAGCTGAAAGAGTATTAATAATTGCTTCTATACTATTAGCCTCTATGGTAAGTCTAAGACTGGCGCAAATGCTATCATATATATTCTTGGCACTTTCTATAATTACTTTGCTACAAAGAATATACCATGTATACAAATTTCGTTAATTCGATAATTCGATAAACGGATTATAAGTGGTTTGATCTATTTTATTAAAGGAGATCTATAACTTTATTTCCGTAAAGATATGATAGTGTTTGTATCCATCCATTTAGCCTACCAAAGATTGAACTGGCTATGTTAAATGCACATCTATTTCTTAAAGGACATTCACTACACATGTATTTTTTACATAGGTGTTTCTTAGGATATACTAAATCGGTTAATCTAAAGTATTTCCTGAGCACAGTAATATAGTGTCTATCAATAGGTGCTATGGAGCTATATTTCGTTGTGTATAAGATGTAGGCATCAGCTGTTTTTACTCCAATGTATTTTATTGAAAGTAGTTCTCTACGTAACTCAAATAATTCCTGTAAATTTTTAGGTGTAAATGAAATTATATAGTCAATTATTTCTC
>WAML01000031.1 GCA_015522345.1 Desulfurococcales archaeon | reverse complement strand
ACATTAATAGTTAACCAAGAAATCAAATTTTTAACTAGTTAATAATTGTATTTATACATGGGTGTATATTTTGGAGTTTCTATCAAAAATACCATATACTGAATTACGTGAGCCTCTTGAAATAGTTTTCAAACACAATGTTTGGAGAAAAACACAGTGTATAAACATGATTGCTAGCGAGAATGTTATGAGCCCTCTTGCTATGTTGGTTTACTTAAACGATATGATGCATAGATATGCTGAAGGAAAGCCTTTTAAGAGATATTATCAGGGGCTAAAATACGTTGATGAACTAGAGGTTTATACTCAAAAACTATTTGGCCAGTTATTGAATACAGAGTATGTAGAATTAAGGCCTATTAGCGGCACAATAGCTAACGCAACAGCGTTCCGGGCATTTGCTGAAATAGGTAGTAAAGCTGTAGTAGCTCCTGTACAAGGAGGAGCGCATGTAAGTCATACAAGATATGGAACATTAGGAGCCCTCGGTATAGAGCAGATAGAAATGCCTTTTGATATCGAAGAATGGAATATAGATGTAGATGGGGCTAGGAAGGTTATAGAAGAAATTAAGCCGCGTATTGTAACACTAGGATTTAGCCTATACCTCTTCCCTAATCCTACTAAAGAAATAGCTGATATAGCTCACTCTGTAGGAGCTAAGGTAATACACGATATAGCTCATGTACTAGGACTAGTTACTGGCGGTGTATGGAAGAACCCTCTCGACGAAGGAGCTGATATAATAACTAGTTCTACACATAAAACTTTCCCAGGCCCTCAAGGCGGACTTATAGCTACTAAGACTAAGGAAGATTATAAGAAGATAGGTAAAGTAGTATTTCCAATGTTTGTATCAAATCACCATCTCCATAGATTAGCTGCACTAGCAGTAACAGCTGTAGAAATGAAGATCTATGGAAAAGAATACGCTTCACAAATAGTTAGAAATGCTAAGAAATTAGCTGAAGCCTTAGCTAGCGAAGGATTTAGAGTAGTTGCAGAAAATAAAGGCTACACTCAAAGTCATCAAGTAGTGGTAGATGTTAGAGATGTTGGTGGAGGAGCATATGTTGCACAAAGACTTGAAGAAGCAAATATTATTGTCAACAAAAACCTGCTTCCATGGGATAAACCCGAAGACATCAAAAACCCTAGTGGAATAAGGATAGGAGTACAAGAAGTAACAAGATGGGGCATGAAAGAAGACGATATGATTGAAATAGCTAAATTAATGAGAGAAGTAGTTATTGATGGCAAAGACCCTAGTGAAGTAAAGAAGAAAGTAATAGAATTTAGAAAGAACTTCCTAAAAATACACTATGCAATTGAAATAAAAGATGAAGATGAAGCAGAGTTATTAAAGATAATGCTTCATCCGAACCAAGTTTTTTAAATACCTCCAAACAACTATAAAATTTGAGCGCGCCGCCCCTAGGGTTTGACGCCCCTGGCTAAGGGGTTGGGATGACCCTAGGGGACTTGCCTCCCGCAATCCATTCTAGTATTGTATGAAATAAGAAATAATAAGGTCTTTTAGACAATATAGATGAAGAGTGTAAAACGGTGTGATACATGTCCGAAGAACTTAGGAAGAAAATAATTGAAGTTCTCGAGACAATAGCTGATCCAGAAATAGGTATTGATGTATGGAATTTAGGAATGATTTATGGACTTGAAATTATTGATGAGAAACACGTTAAGATAAAGATGACGTTAACTACGCCATTCTGCCCACTCACGAACATACTGCCTATAATGATAAAAGATCAGCTTAAGAAACAACTAGATATTGACGCAGATATAGAACTAGTCTTTGAACCCCCATGGACTCCCGAGAAAATGACTGAAAAAGGAAGAAGAATGTTTATGGAGAGATATGGTTACGATATAGTAGAGGAGTGGAAGCGTAGGTACGCGTGAACAAATAATAAAATTAACTTATTTTAAATCTAACAATAAATTCTGTTATACTAAGCTTTTACTTTAAGTGATTTATACACAATGTTTTTAACTTTGCTCTAGAAGTTGATTTTCTGTAGGTGTACTATAT
>WAML01000030.1 GCA_015522345.1 Desulfurococcales archaeon | reverse complement strand
AACTAGAGAACTCGATATGTTCAAAGGACTACTTAATACTGTTGTTTTTTGGAGAAAACCAGAGATAACGTATCGAAGCACAAGAGTAGCTCATATGAAGTACAAAGACCTCTTTCTTCAACATTCAGTTATAGAATTTAAGAAGAATAGCTCAAACAAAATAAAACATGTTGAAGTAGAGAACATTATAGAACTAGATAAAAACAATATGTTAGAGCCTCCTGAAATAACTATAAAACACTATAGAGTAGATAAGGTCTTCATAGATAATGGCTTAATAGCTTTAAAGCTTTCTACTCTTGACAGAAAATATACTGTATCTATAGCTGTAAAAGATGTTGTTGAGCCATATTATGATAAAGAAGTTTACATACGTGGAGACAATTATATTCGTCACAAGATGGTATTTCATGATATAAGTAGAGATGTAGATAAGGTTTATTTGACTAGGTTGGCGGTAGTTACTTCGAATATCGTCTACGATGATCCTTTTGAAGAATCAATTAAGATTTTAGAGTCACTATGTAAGAAGAACTATAGTGAATTAATTAGTGAACATGTTCTTGTGTGGAAAAATATATGGGATGAAATATCATTTAAACTAGATTCAGTGGATGAAGCTATTGGAGAAAAGTTGTTGTTTTATGCTTTTCATCTAATACAGTTGATTGATGAAAATCTACCTTATGCATTAGTTCCTGCAAGAGGATTACATGGCCTAGGGTATCGAGGACACGTATTCTGGGATACAGATATCTATACTCTCCCATTCTATACATTATTGCTGCCAAAATATGCTAGAAAGATACTATTGTATAGGTATTATATGCTTGATAAAGCTAGGGAAAACGCCTTACGCAATGGATACCGTGGAGCACAATATCCTTGGGAGTCAAGTGATGACGGTGAAGAAGCTACTCCTAAGGAAATACCACTAGATCATGGATGGATGAAGAAGATACGCATATGGACAGGTGAAGAAGAAATACATATAACAGCTGATGTAGCATATGCTGTAGACTACTACTATAACCTTACCGGCGATGACGAGTTTATGGAGAAATATGGTTTAGAAATAATATTTGAAACAACAAGATTCTGGGTCAGTCGTGTCGAATATGATGAAGAAAAGAAAGCCTATGTTATAAAGAAAGTTATGGGGCCTGACGAATATCATCCCCATGTAAACAATAGTTTCTATACAAATCTTATGGCCCACTACAATATAGGACTTGGAATAAAGTATTATAGTAAGGCAATGGCTATCGATAATTGGAAGAGAGTTGTAGAAAAACTAGGTATTACAGTAGAAGAAGTTAGTTTATGGAAAGACATCGTAGATAAAATATACATACCTTGTACCAATAGTTTATGTGAAGAGTTTGAAGGATATTTCTCACTTAGAGACCATACAGTTGACCCTAAGAAATGCCCTGGCAAAGAATGCATAGGTAATCTACCGAGAAACACCTCTATTGAAGAAACAAGACTAGTTAAACAAGCTGATGTAGTACTTGCAATGTATCTTCTTAGTAACTACTTTGATATAAAAACTATTGAAGAAAATTATAGGTATTATATGAAAAGAACAACACATGAATCATCATTATCACTACCGATCTATGCAGGTGTTGCAGCTAGAATAGGTGCTATTGAGGAAGGCTATGATCTCTTCAAAAAAGCATTAGAAACAGACCTTGGGGATTTATATGGTAATACTAGCCAAGGAATTCATGTAGCTACAGCTGGAGGACTATGGTTTACATTACTTCATGGCTTCTTAGGAGTTAAAGTTATTGATGACAAGATAGTATTAGATCCTAGGCTCCCGAGTTCATGGAGGAACATTAGCCTAAATATATGGTTTAGAGGCAAGAAGTACAGAGTTGCAGCCAATAATAAAGGCTACGCTATAGAAAGTATTTAAGGTATCTGAAATTTTATTACTATACAGTAGATCATTAGAGTATTTGATTAATTTAAAATGTGGTGTTCAATTCCTTGGACAGAGGTATAGAAGATATATTGGCTAGGTTAAAGAACTTAGGTTTAACATTATATGAGGCAAAAGCTTACATTACTCTCGTTAGAAAAGGTGTTATGACTAGTACTGAAATAGCTAAAGAAGCTAGAATTCCCCAGCCTAGAGTATACGATGTACTCCGAGGATTAGAGGAAAAAGGTCTTGTACTAGTTTCTGAAGGCAGACCAAAACTATATCGTGCAGAAGAACCAAGGATTGCTCTAAGAAGGCTTATAGAACGTATTGAAAAGAGGATTAAAGAAGATTATGAAGCAACTGTTTTGTATTTAGAGAGTATATACATGGGTGAAGCAAGAGAATTCTATGAAGAAATATGGCGTATCGAAGGAGCTAGTAAAATTAGGGATAAACTATATGAAGTAATTAATGATGCTGAACACGAATTACTTATTTCTGCATATAAGCACGTATTAGACGACTTAAGAAACCATCTTAAGAGATTAACAAGACG
This sequence comes from Desulfurococcales archaeon, assembly GCA_015522345.1. GTDB lineage: Archaea > Thermoproteota > Thermoprotei_A > Sulfolobales > Desulfurococcaceae > WAML01. The sequence continues at coordinate 4,660 of WAML01000030.1, read as the reverse complement.
TGGCATTTCTATATGTCTTGTAATGTATGATGATGTAGAGCCTCTAACATTCATCGATGAACATAGGTATAGGAATACACGCGGCGTAGTAATAGCTATACCCGATAGGAAAGAATTGTTGTTTGTAACTAACTGGTATGATCCGGAGAGGCTTGTGCCTACAGGCTTCTATACTCAAAACAAGCATTTGCTTAAAGTATTTACAGAATACTTCCTCCATAATTTAAAAGACCTTTCCAAGCCAGTCTATATAGCCTTTGGCGAAACAGTATTTATAAGGAGATTTGTTAATATGACTAGGGCTATTGATATGATAAATATTCTGAAGAAGCAAGGTCGAAAAGTACATGTGAGAGTAAAAGGAAGACTTGTGAAGAGTAAAGAAGATACAGTTGCTGAAGGTATACCCATAGATACAATATACGACCTCTATAGAGGTATTGCGAGAATAATTTTGAAGACAAAAGATAATAGAATACTAAGCATAGGTGGATGGGGCGCTACATTAGAGGATGTTGAAGCTGATGTAATTGAAGTTATTTCATAAGATATTTTATTGTGTAAACTTGCTTTCATAAATGATATAAACTAAACTCTGTATCGACATCACTATAGACTTTTCCCGGGTTTTACTAGTTTTATTGAGGAAAAACTGTGTACTTATAGTATATGCAAGTAAGTCTCTAATATGGTTATGTATGATGAACTAGGATAAATATTATATACTACTAGAAAGTAATAAGTTATTGTAGGACACCCACTTTATCAAAGGGGGTTATCCTTGAAATATTATAGAGCTTTAGAAAAAACTGTAACTATTATTATCGCCTTAATAATATTGATCGGAATAGTAGGAGTAGTGGCTTGGTATACCACTAGGCCTGCGCCAAGTCCTTCACCTACACCTTCTCCTACAACAGTTGTCGTAACACAAACAAAGACGCAAGTACAAACAGCAGTACAAACACAGGTACAAACACTTGTACAAACACAGACTAGAACTACAGTATTGGAGAAAATATTCATTAGATTTGCTGGATGGAGTGCTGGAGAAACAGAGATGAAGAACTATCAGAAGATTATAAAGATGTTTGAAGAAAAGTATCCATACATTACAGTTAAGTATGAAGTTATTACACAGATGTTCCACGAAAACATACTAGCCTCTTATGGAGCTGGAGTAGCTCCTGATGTCTTCTACTTAGATACTTCATGGGCTCCAATATTCATTGAAAAAGGAGCTCTACTACCTATATCGGATTATGTCGGCAAAGACTTCCTTAATCAATACTATGACTTCCTACTGGAACCCTTCAAGGGCACTGATGGAAAGATCTATGGTATTCCCAAAGACTGGAGCATGTTGATGTTATTCTATAACAAGAAATTATTTGAGCAAGCGGGATTAACTAGACCTCCCGAGACATGGGAGGAGCTAGAGGAATATGCGAAGATAATCGCTGATAAAACGGGTGTTCCAGGACTAGCTATTTACTTAGGTGGATTCAATAGATACATGCCTGTAGCTTTAAGTTATGGAGCTCCAAAGCCATGGTTTGATAGTCCAGATGATGCTTCTTGGTTCGATAATGATGTTGTTAAACAAACCATGGAGTGGTACATAAACTTGTATCTAAAGGGTAAGATTGAACGAGAGAAACAAGGTCTTACACCCTATGTAGTATCACCACAGGATGTAGGAGCTGGTTGGCTAGGAGATGCTTTTGGTAGCCAGAAAGTAGCTATGGTAATCAGTGGTAACTGGATGATACCATTCCTTGCAGACCAATACCCAGACTTCAAATTTGGCGAAGACTGGGATATAGCGCCAGTACCGGCTGGGCCTGTGAAGAGGGTTACTATGGCCTATACAGTTGCCCTTGCTATTAACTCTAAAACAGCTCATCCCAATGAGGCAGTAGAATTCGTTAAATACGTTACTGGTAAAGAAGGCCAGAAAATACTAGTTGTTCAAATGGGTCATACACTACCATCTGTTAAAGGATTAGAAGAAGACCCAGATATGTGGCCACAGCATAAGAAGTCTCTCTCATTCCTAAAACAATACGATCTAGTACAGATATTCCTCTGGGGACCCAAATCAGGTGAACTAGAGGGTAAGATAAGCGATATAATGGCTTCAGCGATGAGAGGTGAAATAAGCATAGAAGAAGCATTAAATGCTATGAAACAAGTTATACAAGAAATGTTTCAGGGCTAGAACGTAGACACGGGAGGTGACGCTTTATATCAAAGATTTTTTCTATAAACAAATCATTCAAATTCCTTGAGAAAAAAAGATATAGAGAAGCACTTAGTGGATTATTTTTAATAAGTATAGCTACAGCACTTAATCTATTATTTGGGTATTTTGCAGCATTTTTTGCATTTTATCTCAGCTTCTTTAAATGGGATTATATAGGGCCTATGGAGTTTGTTGGTTTTAAAAATTATGAAGTATTGTTTAGGGATTTAGCCAGGGGTCTTAGTGGAGCATATTATTTTCTAGCACCATTTTACACGGGTCTGAGGAACATACTATTATATACAGCTATAGTTGTTCCAACACAGACAATACTAGCTATAGTACTAGCGGCATTCGCTAATCAGAGGATAAAGGGGGTTCAATTCTATAAGGTATCGTATTTCTTACCAGCTGTAACATGTCCTGTTATAATAGCATTGATATTTGTCTGGCTCTTCATGAAGAATGGATTCATAAATTATATGATACAATTATTTATTCCTGGATTTGCACCCGATTGGATTAATGATAGAAACTATCTATTATATGCAATAGCTTTAGTAGCTATCTGGGGTACTAGTGGGCATTTTATGGTATCTTTTCTAGCAGCTATGCAAGCTATTCCACGTGATGTATACGAGGCCGCCATGCTTGATGGCGCAGGACCTATTAGGAGATTCATATACATTACTCTACCACTACTAAAGCCAATGATCGTGTATGTTGTTGTAATGGGGCTTATTGGAGCACTACAAATGTTTGACTTAGCATGGGTTATGGCTGGCAGGAGCGGTGGACCTGGTGGAGCAGGCTATACAATGGCTCTAGACATATATAATGAGGCATTCATTAACTTGAGGCCGGGTGTTGCAGCTGCTAAGAGTATCTTCTTATTTGCTCTAATATTCTCGATTACATTCATCTTTCAGAAGAAGTTCAAGGTGATGCCTAGGTGAGGCATCTACGTTTTTCAAAGCTAGCCTGGATACTGCTTACATATATTATTTTAACAGTATTTGCTTTCATATATCTAGTGCCATTTATTAGATCTTTTGTAGCATCTTTTATGACTTGGGAACAAGCTTCAAGATATCCTCCTGAGTGGATACCCAATCCATTTACTCTCGATAACTACTTAAAGGTTTTAAGACTAGAGCTTTTCCCCAGATGGATACTTAATTCAGCGTTGTATGCAGGACTTATTGTCGCAGGAAATATTCTATTTTCAAGTATGGCTGGATACGCTTTTGCTAGACTAAATTTTCCTGGAAGAGATGCTTTGTTCTCAGCTCTCCTAGCTCTTTTAATGATACCTGTTTTTGTAACTCTAGTACCTAACTATATAATCATCTATAGACTCGGGTTAGTCGATAATATTGTTGGATTAGCTCTACTTAGTCTAGCTAATGTACCAAGTATATTCCTCATGAGGCAATACTTCATATCTCTTCCACAAGATGTTTTTGATGCAGCTAGACTCGATGGCTGTGGACCTATTAAGACATTCTTCTATATAGCACTCCCATTAGCAAAACCTGCTCTAGGAGCTGTAGCTGTATATCAATTCCTTGGCGCATGGAATGCTTTTCTAGGACCCCTAGTATTCCTGAGATCTCCTGAAAACTTTACATTGCCTGTAGGCCTCAGTTTTGCTTTTCAAAGATCTATGTGGACTGAGTATACACCAATAATAGCTGGTTCATTGATTGCAGCTGCACCTACAATAATATTGTTCATTGTATTAAATAAGTACTTGATTAGAGGAATAGCTATTACAGCTGGAAAAGGGTGACCATGAATGGCTAGAGTTTATCTAAAAGACGTAGTTAAGAGATTTGGTAAAGTAGTTGCAGTAGATCACATAACTCTAGAAGTTAAAGACAAAGAGTTCATGGTATTACTTGGGCCTAGCGGCTGTGGTAAATCAACTACTTTAAGACTGATTGCAGGACTTGAGACACCTGATGAAGGTGAGATATACATTGGAGACAGGCTTGTAAACGATATTGATCCGACTAAGAGGAATGTGGCTATGGTATTTCAGAGCTACGCTCTCTATCCTCACATGACCGTGTATCAGAATATAGAGTTTCCTCTAAAAATGACTGGTGTTCCAAAGAATGAGCGAAGAAGAAAAGTTGTTGAAGTAGCCCGTTTTCTAAGAATAGAGGATCTACTCAATAGGTATCCGAAGCAATTGTCTGGAGGACAACAACAGCGTGTGGCTTTAGCTAGAGCTATTGTTAGAGAACCTGAGGTCTTCTTACTAGATGAGCCATTAAGTAACTTAGATGCTAAGCTTAGAGTAAAAATGAGGTTTGAGCTACGTAAGCTACTTCATGATGAACTGAAGATAACAACCATCTATGTAACACATGATCAAGTGGAAGCAATGACTATGGCAGATCGTATAGC
>WAML01000029.1 GCA_015522345.1 Desulfurococcales archaeon | reverse complement strand
GTATAGAAGTATATACTCTCCATGGAGCTAGAAAACTTGATCAGGCATTAAATGAGCTCGAGCATATTCTGTCACGAGAACATTATTATGTAATATTACTTGGTAGAGAAGACGCTGAATTAGCTATGAATTTATCAAAAATTCTTCCAATAAATACTGTAGTACACATTGTTCCACGAGCTAAGATTAGGAATACTCGTATAGAGCATTTAGCTAATGAATTTAATATTGCTAAGAGTATATTTAGGCTTAGAATTTCATGGGATGAATACAATAAAGTATATGAATTATCTGATAAGAAAACTCCTCTTGAAAACTATAGTTATAACCCAGCATACGATGTATTCCTACTAATGGGGAAGAACACTAATTTATTGCTCTCTAAAATACTTGGCAAGAATATATGTATTAATCCATTAGTTTTAAGAAAATTCGGTGGCACTCATGATATTTATTGTGGATTAAAGAAAGTAGGACTACTTAATATACCTGATGAAGGGATTAGACCTAGCGGTGAAATTCTAGATAATAGTGGTACTGACCAATTTGAACTAGATCTAAATAGATTAGTGGAATATAATAAGAGTATACTTGAAGTCCATGAATATATAGCTAAGAAGTTTTTAGAGAAATTCCTTGACTGGGCTGACACTATTGTAGTTCCTTGGAGTGGGGGCAAAGATAGTACAGCTGCTTTAATACTTGCGTTAGATGTGTTTGGTAAAGATAAAGTTAAGGCACTGTATTCTGATACGGGGACTGAGTTTCCTTGGACAACCGAGTATATTGAGGCCACGTCTTCTATACTTGATATTGATGTGTATAAAGTATATGCGGGTGTTGATAAAGGACTCTTAGTTGAAGGAAAGCCTATGCCAACTCATGATAATAGGTGGTGTACTGAAAGAAAAATTGCTAGTATAACTAGAGGACTTGGTTTAATGTCTAAGGGAAACACATTAGTGGTTGTAGGAGATAGAGACGCTGAATCTAGGCGAAGAAGTCTAAGGCCGTTTATTAGAGTAATTGATGATAATACGTTGATAGTATCACCTATAAAATTATGGAGTGCGCTCCATGTACAACTTTTTATACTAAGTAAAAAGATTCCATTGAACCCTCTCTACAACAAAGGCTTTTATAGAATAGGTTGCTACATATGCCCTGCTCTTAGGAGCTGGGAAGTATATATAATGTTGAATGATACCTCAATTAATCTAAGACTAAACAAATATCCATTATTTAAGAAATTTATAGAGAATAGGCTAAAGACGTCGAGCGCTCTCAGGAAAGAGGTAAGACACGCCTGCGATCTATTTAATGTATGTGGTTAAACTATAAATGAATTTATTGTTTCCGGCAGTACAAAGACAGTAGAGAGCCTATGGATGAGATAAGCGCTAGAACCATAATTAATTTGTTAAAGTTATTAAGCAAAGACAAAGATGTATAAACGGGCCCGCCGGGATTTGAACCCGGGATCTCCGGCTCCGCAGGCCGGCGCCTTATCCAGGCTAGGCTACGGGCCCTTTTTATGTAGTCATATCTTACTTACTTGTTGAGGTAGAAATATAGTTTATTCCCTATATAGTCTCTGTCTAGATTTATTGCCAATGCTAAGTGCTTCGCGAAAATCTTTTAGTAATTATATCGGCTAGCGCTGTTGGTAGTGGAAGATTATATTTTTGGTCTAGAAATTCTTTTACTATTTTTTCTGTATCTTCAAGGGTTATACCATATCCTATGCTTATGTATAGTTTGTGTTTTCTATGTATCAATATAACTCCAGCTTTGACTCCATGCGCGTATATGTATATTTTGTCTCCTTCGACACGCTCTATACCATATAGTCTTTTCTTAGCTACTCCTATACTAGGTATTTTTAATACAAGCCCTATGTGCGTGGCTATACCGAGTGCACGTGGATGAGTTAATCCATGTCCATCGACAAAAACTAGATCTGGTTTTATAGGTAGTTTTTGAATAGCACTAATGTAGACGGGGGCTTCTCTAAAAGCTAGTAGACCAGGGATATATGGTATTGGCGGTTTCTTTTTTGACACACTATACGTTATTAGATTTTTAGTATTTCTATCAATTAATACTGCAACACCATAGGCTATACCTTTTCTATACCCAGCATCAACTCCTGCTACATACTTTATGTCTTCTAAGCTATTGTATAATAAGAAGTTCTTCTTTATAGTATCAAGTACTTTTTCAGCTAACTTACGCTGTAGGTCAATAGCTCTTTTATAACTGAATGTAGAGGACATGTCACTTCTTCTTAAACAATATTTCTTCGAATCTACTTCCTTCTCTACTAATTACTAGTATATCTATTCCATCGCCAGATACAGCATCTCTTTCGAGTGCTGCATACATAGCTTTTTTAGCTAATTCCTTAGCGTTTTCTAGTGATAGGTCGTCTCTATACTCAGACTCTATTACGCCTATTGCTATAGTTCCTCCAGAACCGCTTGCAGCATACTTATCTTCGATTAAACTACCTACGGGGTCTAGAACATATAGTTGAGGCCCTTTCTCGTCTACACCGCCTACGATAGATTCAGCTAGTAATGGGAGTAGCTTGTACGTATATAGTATGTTTGAGAGTACTTTCGCTAGTCCTCTAACACTTATTTCTTTACCAATCTCTATTTCATAGTATTTTGCCTGGAACTTAAGGATTCTAACTATTCTTTGAGTATCTCCATAGAGTCCAGCTAAAGCTATTCCTATGCGTGGTGTTATAGAATGTACTTTTCTAGCGTTCTTACTCAGTATGAAGCCATTATATGTAAGTCTTTTCTCACTAGCTAGTACAACTCCATCTTTTACTTTTATACCAATAATAGTTCCTCCATTACTCATTCCAATACACCTTCGCCTGATATTATGGATAAGATACAGGTATTAATAATGTTTATCTTTCCTCTAAATCTCTATACTAATACTTTCGGCCAACCCTTCCACTCTAGGTATCGTGAACTCTTCTGAGAATACTCTAATAAACTACACTATAACTCGAAGGCAAAGTATAACTAATGCTGAGTATACTTGGTGATCTACATTGAAGTACAGAGACCATGATCATATATATTTAGATGAATGTAATGGTCAGTTAATATGGGATTATGTTAGAGGCGATATAATCTGTTCTAGTACAGGAGAAGTAGTAGATAGAATATATTCTTATGAAAGACCTATGCCTAAAGAAGAAACTTTAGAAAAAATAATGCTTGAGCTCAAGAAGAGACCTAAAACTAATACAGTATATAGTAAATATAAGGTTCACATGAAGTTCTATATTGAAGCAGAAAAAATAGTTAAAAATAAACCATGGCTAACAGTAGACTACGAAAAACTTTTTGAACAGAAAAAATTTGTGAAAACAATTAACTCTACCAGTACTATAAGAGCTTTAGAAAATATAAAGAAGCTCGGATTAGAAAAAGAACTAAAGAATATAATAAATTTAGTAAAGAACATAGACCCTAGCATTTTATCGAGAACAGAGAGATCGAAGAATGCTTTAGCCTATATAATACTCCATTTAATTAAATATAAAACAACACCCGATGTAAAGGAGACTATAAAGATATTTAACATAAGTTTAACAACGTATAGAAGACTTGAAAAAATAGCAAAGAAAATTTATATGAAAATAATTACTATAGAAGCAGTAGTTAAACGATAGATTTAAAATTAATATGGTAGCCGGGCGGGGAT